>JBJXGK010000064.1:0-3141 GCA_046153705.1 Gemmatimonadaceae bacterium | reverse complement strand
TGCTCACGCACGGGGTTGTTCGGCACGACGATCAGCGGCGTCGAGCCTGATCTGGCGCTGCCGGGAAGACTCCCCGCGGCGGCCGCGGTATGGAGTCCCGCCTGCTGCGCCGCTCCGGCGAATGCGGCGTTGTTCATCGCGTTCGCCATGTACCCGTCGGACGCGCCGGCGAGCGCGGTCACCGACTCCGTGCTCTTGCCAGCGGCCTTGAGGGTCATCAAGGCGATGATGAACGCGAAGATGATACCGAGCGCCGTGAGGGCCGGACGCTGCACCGACTGCAACGTCTCCATCGTGCTCGGCGGCGCGGCAGCGAGACGCATGGGCGTCGCGGCGAACGGCAGCATCGACACCGTGACAACGTCGCCGCGAGTCTCGTCGAAGCCCACGGCGCTCTTCACGAGCGTCTCCACCTGCGCGCGCAACGCTGCCGAGTCCATCGGCGTCACCGGGGCGGCGACGGTGGCGCCTGCCGTCGTGTCGGCGAGCAGCGAGGCCGGCGGCGCGCCGTCGAGGACGACCGCGACCGACAGACGCTTAAGCGAACCGACGGCCGAGGAAATGCTCTCCGTGGATGTGCTGTTCACGTAGGACGCCGAGGTGTTGGTGGAACTTGCGCCACCTTCCGCCCCCGGGATGATCTCGGCCTTCTGCTCGACCGCGACGGCCTGCTTGTCAGGGTTCACGGTCTGCGAGGTGCGCTCCACCCGATCGAAGTTGAGCAGTGCGCTCACCTCGACCTTGGCTCGCCCGCGACCGACCACCGGCTCGAGGAACTTCTCCGTTTTCGACTTGAGCAGCGCCTCCATCTCGCGCTGCATCTCCATCTGCTTGTTCGACACGGACGCGACGCTGTTGGCTTCGTCGGCGTCAGCGAGTGCACGGCCGGCGTCGTCGACGATGTTGACGTGGTCGACGGTCAGCCCGCCGACGCTCGCGGCGACCATGCTGGCGATGCCCTTCACGACATCGCTGGGCAGCGGTTCACCGCCGTCGGAGACGAGCATGACACTCGCTTCCGCCGGGATGGCCGCCGCGCCGTACGACTCTTCCTCCGGCAGCACGATGTGGACCTTCGACGTCCGGATGCCGCGCAAGGCGTTGATGGTCTTCTCCAACTCGCCTTCGAGGGCGCGCTGGAGGTTCACGCGCTGCATGAGTTCGGTGGTGCCGAACTGCACCGTGTTGAAGATCTCCCAGCCCGGTCGGTCGCTGGACGGGAGGATGCCAGCCCGTGCGAGGGCGACGCGGGCACGCGGTACGTCGGTCGACTGCACATGGATGGAGCTGCCGTTGGCGCCGAGTTTGTGCTCGATGCCTTCCTGCGTGAGGCGATCGGTGATCGCACCCACGTCACCGATCGGTACGTCGCTGACGGCGGCGACCCAGTCCGGGGCATTGAGCCAGCGCGCGAGTCCGAAGACGCCGATCGCGGCCGCGAAGCCGACGGCGAGGATCATCGCGCGGCGAGGACCGCCGATCTTGTCGAAGAGTTCCAGCAGGGCGGGAGGCATCTACGTCAGCTCTGCATGTTGATGAGGGCGCGGTAGGCCTCGACGACCTTGTTCCGCATTTCGATGGCGAGGTCGAGGGCGATGCCCGCTTCCTCGCTCGCTGCCATCACGGTATGCAACTCCACTGGCTCGCCGGCGGCGAACCGCGTGGCGAGGTCGGACCCGCGGTCACGCGTGTCGCTGATCTCGTTGATCGCGCGGGTGAACGTGTCCTTGAAGCTCGGCCCGATGTCGCCCGTGCTCCCGCCGCCAGCGGTACCGTCGCCGCGCTCGGGCAGCACCGGCACCGTGATGCCGCGAGCCTGGTCCTGCGCGCGCTGCACGATGTTCGACATCGCGCCGCCAAGGGGACCGACCGGGGAAGTCATCGGACGCTCAGCCGCGAAGGTTGAGTCGACCGCCACGCGAGGGCATCGACGGGTTCTGCGCGATGCGCGTGCCGTAGCTCAGCGGGCCCATGGCTTCGTCGCGGGCGAAGAACGCGCGTTCGTCGGCGGTGAGGACCTTCCACAACTCGGGGTCGGTGCCTTTCGGCGGACGAAGGGCGCTCGGGTCGCTCGGTGCGCTCGGCGCGGCAGGCGTCTCGATCGCGCTCGGCTGCGTCCGCGTTGGGAACGTCGTTCGCGGCTGGGTCGGCGGAGTGATGCCGTACGGAGTTCTGGAGATGGGCTGCATTGGGGTATCTCGAGAGGTGCGGGAAATGCGGGATGCGGGGTGACCGGCGACGCGGGACGCGGGGTGGGGGCGGGATGCGGTCATGCGGGATGCTGGATGCGGGGGGACGGCGGATCACCGCTCGTTTTCCTGCCAGCCGCCATCAGCCCGCCGCCATCTCTGCTCATATATCGATGGCGCGGCGGAGCATGGCTTTCGTCGCGGCGAACGCGGTCGCGTTCGCGTCGTACAGTCGGCGGGCTTCCATCAGCGTCACGATCTCCTGCGTGGGATCGACGTTCGGCATCCGCACGTAGCCCTGTTGATCGGCGTGGGGATGGGTCGGGTCGTAGATCAGTGCACCGAGTGATTCGTCCTTGGCGACGCCGGTGATGCGTACGCCGCCTTCGCTCGGGGCGTAGTCACCCATCGCCTGCGGGGCGGGGCCGTATGCGGGCATGGCTTCCATCGTGACGAACCTCCGTTGGTAGGCACCGCCGTCGGCGGTCCGCGTGGTCTCGGCGTTGGCGAGGTTGGCCGTCGCGATCTCCATGCGGAGGCGTTGTGCGGAGAGTCCGCTGGAGGCGACGGCGAGCCCTTGGAACGGCGCGGGCGACGGACGCTCGGGTGAGCGACCGGCGAAGGCGAGCAAGGGCGGCAGTTCGTTCGCTTTGATCGTGGTCATCGGTCAGTGCTCCTATCGGTCGCGGATCGCGCTGCGGAGCGAGGCATACGCCTTCTCCAACAGTTTCGCGGTGGCTTCGAATCGCAGCTGTTCATCCGCAAGCGCGGCCATCTCGGCTTCCACATCCACGGGGCCCGTGACGCCGTCGCCCGGCACGCGCGGGCCCTGACCAGCGGCCGAGAGCGCGAAGCCGTCGCCGGTCATCGAGGCACGGGCCACACGCGACTGGATGCCGCGGACGCGCGCCTGATTCTCATCAAGCGCCGTCTTGAGCGTCGTGGCGGTGGT
>JBJXGK010000059.1:0-55913 GCA_046153705.1 Gemmatimonadaceae bacterium | reverse complement strand
GCCGGCGGCATCCAGTTCCACGGCCAGATGGTCGTGGTGCCGGGACTCAACGACGGGGACGTGCTCGAGCAGTCGCTGGCCGACCTCTACAGCTTCGGCGACGCGTGTTTGTCGGTCGCGTTGGTGCCCGTGGGGCTGACGCAGTTCTCGCACATCTACACCGGCGAGTCGATGGACCAGGCCAACGCCGCGCGCATCCTCGAGACGGCCGAGCGCTGGGCTCGGCGGGCGGAGGCGGAACGCGGTGAGCCGTGGGTGTACGGGTCCGACGAGCTCTACCTCCTCGCGGATCGCGAGCTCCCGAAGGCCGAGCACTATCGCGACTTCGCGCAGATCGAGAACGGAGTCGGCGCGGTGACATCGCTGCGCGATCGTGTGCGCAATGGGGTGTCGCGCCTCCCGCGCCTCGACGGCAAGCGGATCGGCATCGTGACCGGCACGGCCATGACGGCGCTCATGCCCGAGCTCCTCGAGCAACTCACCGCGGCGACGGGTGCACACTTCGAGTTGATCCCCGTGACCAACTCGCTGTTCGGTCCGACGGTCACCACCGCTGGACTCCTGGTCGGGGCGGACATCACGCGGGCGCTCGACGGCCGTGCGGATCTCGACCTTGCCCTCATCCCCGCGGAGACGATCAACGACGCGGGTGTCTTCCTCGATGATGCCCCGTTCGTCACCGTGCGCGAAGCGCTGCCGATGCCGGTGTATCCCTCCTATGATTTCATCGACGTGCTCGAACACGAAGGTCAGGCCGCGTCGCTCACCGTGAGTGCTGCCCGTGGCTGATATCCCCGTCGTTGCATTGGTCGGACGCCCGAACGTGGGCAAGTCGGCGTTGTTCAACCGTCTCATCGGTGATGACAGCGCGATCGTGAGCGAGGAAGCGGGCACCACGCGTGACCGCCATTTCGCGCTCTGCCAGTGGAACGGTCGCGATTTCTGGCTGGTCGATACCGGCGGCATCGTCGAGGACTCCGACCTGCCGATGGACGTCGCCATCAAGCGGCAGGTGAAGCAGGCGATCGCAGAAGCCGACTTGATGCTGCTCATGGTCGACGCCAAGTCCGGTCTGCACCCCAGCGATGCGCGCTTGGTCGACCTGCTCCGCAACTCGCGCAAGCCCTGGCTGCTCGTGGCCAACAAGGTCGACGACCCGCGGAGCGCGGACTACTTCGAGTTCTTCAATCTGGGTGCGGGTGACGTGATCCCCGTGTCGGCCGCCAACGGCAAGAACTCCGGCGACCTGCTCGACACCATCGTCACCAAGCTGCCTGCCACCGACGGCGACGGGAACTCCGACGCGTTGCGTGTCGCGGTGATCGGTCGCCCGAACGTCGGCAAGTCCTCGTTCATCAACCGACTGCTCGGCGAAGACCGGCTCGTCGTCTCGGATATCCCCGGCACCACGCGCGACTCGATCGATACGCCGTTCAACTTCCACGGCCGGCCGATCATCTTCGTCGACACCGCCGGGTTGCGGCGTCAGGCGCGCATCGATGATGGCATCGAGTTCTATTCGTCATTGCGGACGCGCCGCGCGATCGACCGCGCCGACATCTGCCTGCTGCTCATCGACGCGGTGGAGGGCCTGCACAACCAGGACCTCAAGATCGCGACACTGGCGTGGGAAGCCGGCCGCTCGCTGATCATCGTCGTGAACAAGTGGGATCTGAAGGAGAAGGACGACAAGACCGCGGCGAAGTTCGAGAAGGAATGCGAGGAGAAGGCGCCATACCTGCGCTTCGTCCCCTTCCTCTTCACCTCGGCGCTCACCGGGCAGCGCGTCACGAAGGTCCTTGAACTCATCGTCGAGGTCGAAGCCGAACGTGGGAAGCGCGTGTCCACTTCCGACGTGAACGACGCCTTGCAGGAGTTGCTCGCGCGTCGCCAGCCGCCGCAGGCGGCCGGGCGCGAAGTGAAACTCAACTATGCCACGCAAGTCGAGACCTCGCCGCCGGCGATCGCGGTGTTCGGCAATCATCCGGAGATCGTGCAGGAGCACTACGTGCGGTATCTGCACAACGGGTTCCGCGAGAAGTGGGGCTTCCACGGCAGCCCCCTGCGGATCCTCATGCGGCGCAAGGGCGGCAACGACTGATGCATCCGGCGATCGCGCTCGGCATCGCGTACGTCGCGGGGTCGCTGCCGTTCGCGTACCTTGCGGGGCGTGTGCTGAAAGGCGTGGATCTGCGCACCGTCGGCTCGGGTAACCTTGGCGCAACGAACGTGTACCGCACGTTGGGCGTGCCGGCGGCGGCGGTGGTGCTCTTGCTCGATGCGTTGAAGGGCGGCCTGCCCGTGGCGCTGCTCCCGCGCGCGTTGGACTCGTCGGTACTGGCAGGGAGCAGTGCACCGCTGTGGTGGTCGCTGGCGTTCGGCGTCGCCGCGATCGCAGGGCACGCGAAGCCGGTCTTCCTGCTGTGGAAGGGAGGAGGGAAGGGCGTCGCAACGGCGGCCGGTGTGTTCGCGGCGGTCGCACCGGTCGCGCTGGCGATCTCGCTCTCGCTCTTCGTACTCGTCGTCTGGCGCACGCGTTTCGTCTCGCTCGGCTCGATCGTGGCGGCGGCGGTGTTGCCGCTGAGCGTCGCGCTGACGGCTGGTCTGCAGTCCCCGCTCTTCGTCGTCGCGTGCGCGGTCGCGGCGTTCGTCGTCTGGTCGCACCGCGCGAACATCCAACGTCTGCGTGCCGGCACGGAGTCGCGCATCGGACGTCCCACGGAGGCGACGCGATGAGATGCACCGTGGTCGGAGCCGGCGCCTGGGGTACTGCCCTCGCCAATCTGCTCGCCGAGAACGGGCACGAAGTCCTGCTCTGGGCCTACGAGACCGACGTCTCGGAGTCGGTCAACACGGCATCGGAGAATCGACGCTTCCTGGCCGGTGTGCCGCTGCACGGGGCGTTGCGCGCAACGTCTGCCATCGATCGGGCCTGCGAGCACGCGGAGATGGTCGTGTTCGCGGCTCCCTCGCACGTCTTGCGCAACGTCGCCGCCGATGCCGCGCGACACGTGCCGAGTGGTGTGCCCCTCGTCGTCGCGACCAAGGGAATCGAACGCGAACGGCTGGCCCTCATGACCGACGTGGTCGCGCAGGAGATCGCTGGGCGTCCGGTCGTCGCATTGTCGGGCCCGAGCTTCGCACTCGAAGTGGCCAACCATCTGCCCACCGCGATCGTTGCCGCGTCGAGCGATCAGACGGCTGCATTGCTCGTGCAGCAGGCGTTCAGTACCTCGGCCTTCCGCATCTACACACAGCGCGACGTGATCGGCGTGGAGCTTGGCGGGGCGCTCAAGAACGTCATGGCGGTCGCCACCGGCATCGCCGACGGACTGCAGCTCGGCTTCAATGCCCGCGCCGCATTGATCACGCGCGGCCTCGCCGAGATGACGCGGCTGGGAACGAGGCTTGGCGCCGATCCCGCGACGTTCGCCGGCCTGGCGGGAATCGGTGATCTCGTGCTGACCTGCACGGGCTCGCTCTCCCGCAATCGTTCGGTGGGGCTGGAGATCGGGCGCGGCGCGACGCTGCACGAGGTCTTGCAGGGCCGCGAGACCGTCGCCGAGGGCGTGACGACGACCGAGAGTGCGCGGGCCTTGGCCATGCGCGAAGGGGTCGAGATGCCGATCGTGAACGCGGTGTACAAGGTGCTGTTCGAACGCCAACCTGCGCGCTGGGCCCTGGTCGAACTCATGACGCGCGATCTGAAGGGAGAAGTCGAGTGACCTCGCCCAAGGACGATCCGGTCCGCGAGTTCTTCTCGATCGGTGATGTCTGCGAACTCACCGAGCTCAAGCCGCACGTGCTGCGGTATTGGGAGAGTCAGTTCAAGATCCTGAGCCCCGCGAAGAATCGCTCGGGGAACCGCGTATACTCCAGACGTGAAGTGGAGTTCGTGCTGCTCGTGAAGCACCTGCTGTACACCGAGAAGTACACCATCGACGGTGCACGACAGAAGATCGACGAACACCGGAAGGGCGGTGGCGTGCGTCCGGCGGCTCGTGTGGGTCTCGATGCGGAGACCGTGCAGTTGTTGGAGCAGGACCTCAAGGCGATCCTCGCCATCCTCGAAGCCCCCGACCGACCGGAGCGCTGATGCGCGTGCTGTGCAGCAATGACGATGGGATCCTCGCGCGCGGCCTCGATTGCCTCGAGCGCGCCGCGCAACCGCTCGGTGAGGTGTGGGTCGTCGCACCGGACCGCGAACAGAGCGCCACCAGCCATTCGCTCACGCTGCATCATCCGCTGCGCCCGGTGCAGCTCGGCGAGCGGCGATGGCAGGTCGACGGCACGCCCACAGACTGTGTGATGCTCGCGATCGAGACACTGCTCCCGGCGCGCCCGGACTTCGTGTTGAGCGGCATCAACCACGGCCCGAACATGGGCGAGGACGTGCTCTACTCCGGCACCGTGGCGGCCGCCATGGAAGGGCTCGCCCTCGGAGTGCCGAGCATCGCGGTCTCGTTCGCGGGCCGCGTGTTCCGGTCGGATGATCATCTGCTCGACGATCAGGTGGAGACGCTCAGCAACCTGCTGCGCCATCTCACGGCGTTGCCCAAGTTCCCTGCCGATACGCTCTTGAACGTGAATCTCCCCAACGTACCGGCGACGGACGTGAAGGGTGTGAAGCTCACGCGCCTCGGCCGACGCGTGTTCTCCGACTCGTTGCAGAAGATGAAGGACCCGTGGGGCCGGGAGATCTTCTGGATCGGCGGCGGCTCGGTGGCCTGGAGCGGCACCGAGGACTCCGATTTCCGTGCAGTGAAGGACGGGTACATTTCCGTCACGCCGTTGCATCTCGATCTCACCGCGCGCGACCGACTCGACGATTCGGAGCAGTGGTGGCAGGCCCTGTAGTCCGCCAGTTCGGCGGGGCGCGCCGCCGCCTCATCGAGGAGCTGCAGCAGAAGGGCATCCACGACATCGCCGTGCTGAAGGCGTTCGACGATGTTCCGCGACATCTCTTCGTGCCGACGGGCGTGCGCCACCGCGCCTACGAGGACGCGCCGCTGCCCATCGGCCACGGACAGACGATCAGTCAGCCGTGGGTGCACGCGAAGTATCTCGAGCTCTTGGCGCTCAGACCGACGGACCGCGTGTTGGAGATCGGCACCGGCTCCGGGTTCCAGACCGCGTTGCTCACCCGACTGGCGGGGCAGGTGTTCAGCATCGAGCGTATCCCGGAGCTGGCGGCTGAGGCGCATGCCGCACTCGCCGAGTGCGGCATCAGCCACGTCGTGCAGCGTGTCGGCGACGGCACGCTCGGCTGGCCGGAGTTCGCGCCATTCGACGCGATCTTGGTGGGGGCCGCATCGCCGGACGTCCCTCAGCCGCTGCTCGACCAGCTCACGATCGGCGGGCAGCTGCTCATCCCGGTCGGTGGTCGAGAGGAACAGGTGCTCCTGCGCGTGCGACGCACTCCCACCGGATACGAACGGACCCCGCTGGACGCGATGCGCTTCGTTCCACTGATCGGCCAACACGGATTCGAGGACTAAGATGCGACTCCCGCACGATCCCGCACTCGCCGGCGATCTCGCGAATGCCATCCGGACCGTCCCGGACTTCCCAAAACCCGGCGTGGACTTCAAGGACATCACCCCCGTGCTTGCGGCACCGGAGCTGTTCGGGCGGACGGTCGCCGCACTCGCGGCACCGTGGCGCGGGGAGGCGATCACCCATGTACTGGGCGTGGAGAGTCGCGGCTTCATCTTTGGCGCACCCGCCGCGCTCGCGCTGGGTGCCGCCTTCGTCCCCGTCCGCAAACCCGGGAAGCTGCCGCGTCAGCGGCTGGTCGAGGCCTACGCCTTGGAGTACGGGAGCGACCAGGTCGAAGTCCATGCCGATGCCATCGGACCCGGGTCACGGGTGATCGTCGTGGATGACGTGCTGGCGACCGGGGGGACCGCGGCAGCCACCTGTCGCTTGGCAGAACGGACCGGGGCGACCGTGGTCGGGGTGTCAGTGGTGATCGACCTCAGCTTCCTGCCGTGGCGGGAGGCCTTGGCCGGTCGACGGGTCGAGGCCGTGATCGCGTTCTAAGCCAACGGAACCGGAACCCACGCGTACGGTATATTATGGGAACTCCCTCTAGGATCGGGCGCATGAGGATCGGCAAGCCCGCACGTCTCGTAGTTCTCGCGACGGCTGTACTCGCCGTCAGCGCCGCCGCAAAGGCGCAAGGATCGGGCGACGGGTACCTCTTCGCGCCCCCGACGGTCACGTTCACCGTTGTCGGCGGGTTCGCCGCGCCGCTCGCTGGGGGGAGTCTCTTCGACTTCACCACGCGAGAGCTGACCCTCGGGCGGTCCGATTTCGGATCCTCGGCCTTCGGCCTCGAGCTCGGGATCACGACCTCCCGTCGCACCGAGCTGATGGTCGGCTACGTCTCCGGCGGGACGAAGCAGCGCTCGGAGTTCCGCGATTGGGTCGACAACAACGACCTGCCGATCGAGCAATCGACGCGGTTCGACCGTACGCCGGTCACCGTGAACCTCCGATACTACCTCACGGACCGCGGCCGCCGGATCGGGTCGGTGGCGTGGATTCCGAATCGGTTCGTTCCGTTCGTGAGTGGCGGAGTCGGGCTGACCAAGTTCCGGTTCGAACAGGATGGCGATTTCATCGACATGCAGACGCTGAACGTCTTCCGGGACAACCTGCGTTCGCAAGGGTGGGCGCGTACCCTCCATGCCAGCGGCGGCGCGCAGTGGAGCCTTTCCACGCGCATGCAGCTCACCGGGGAAGTACGTTACATGCACGGCGGCGTCGATGCCTCGAGGGGCGACGGTGATTTCGTCGGGTATCGCCTGGATCTCTCGGGCGTCAGTACGGTGATCGGCCTCACTCTTCGGCTCTGATTGGAGACCACCATGCGAACGATCCTCAGGAATGGACTCGTCCTCGTCGCGGTGATCGCGGCTCCGGCGCTGTTGCCGTCGCAAGCTTCGTCAGCGTCGCATCCCGGCCTCGCCTGGGTGGGCTGCTGGGAACCCATCGACGGCGTTCCCGGCTCGCGAACCACCTGTGTCGCTCCCGAGGGCGCTTCGGCGCTCAAGATCACCACGATCGGGACCGGCGGAACGCTCACCGAGAGCACGCTCCAGATCGATGGCGCGCGTCGCGACATCGCCCAGAACGATTGCCGCGGGTGGGAGTCGGCCCGGGCCTCCCAGGACGGCGACCGCATCCTTATCGATGCCGAGGTCGAGTGCGCCAGTCTGCCGAAGCAACGTCGGGCCGGCGCATTCGTGATCACACTGAACGGTGACTGGCTGCAAATCGAAGGCACTGGCATCAGCCGTGTGAACTCGTCGGGCGTGCGCCGGTTCCGCCACATGAGCTCGTATTTGACCGTTCCGATGCAACTCCGCGATGCGGTGACCCCGTGGCTCGGGGCCGCCGAGGTCGCACGGTACGAAAGCATGGAGGCGTCGCTCTCGGCGAAGGACCTGATCGAACTGGAGCAGGCACAGGTGCCCGTGCCGATTATCGACGTGCTGGTCGCCTCGGCGCATCCGCAGGCCTTCATGCTCGAGGCGACGTCGGTGTCGCGTCGACCGGCGAACATCGGGAATGTCGCCGGCGCGGACAATAACTGGGATCAGCGCGGACTCGCGCCGTTCTACGGTGGCTTTGGTGGCTGGCCGTATCTCGGACTCTACGATCCTTTCCTGATGTACGGCAACTGCGGCTGGGGCTTCGATGCGTTCTGCAACAACCGCTTCGGCCTCTGGGGCTCGCGCTACGGATTCAATGGCTACGGCTGGGGCGGCGGTCTCGGCGGCATCCCGGTGACGGTCGTGCCGATCGGCCCGTCCAATCCGCGGCCGAGCAACAATAGCGGCGGTCGTAACGTGCGAGGTCGCGGTTACACTCAAGGTGGCGACAACTCGGGTGGCACGGCGACTCCACGGGGGACATCCGGCAATGTGGGCAACGGGGGCTACGGGTCCGGCAACTCCGGCGGTGGCTCCAACGCGGGCGCCGGCAGCTCTTCCGGTGCGGGAAGTTCCACCGGATCTTCGTCCGGCACGGAGACGAGGACGGCGAAGCCCCGGAATCCGTAAGCACGTCCAGCGCAACGGAGTCTGGGGCGGGGCCCGCGCGGTTGGCGCGGGCCCCGCTTTCGTTGGGCATTACTTTTCAGCCGGAGTCATTAGGTACCGCCCCCGTAGCTCAGGTGGATAGAGCGACGGTTTCCTAAACCGCAGGTCGGCGGTTCGAGTCCGCCCGGGGGCATTCTACAGCAGGTGAGACTCCCATCGGGTGGGAGCTCACGCCGCATCCGCTTCAAACCGTTCATCCACCCGACTAGTTTTCTCAGGTTGTCGCCACCGGCCGCACCGGCCGCGCGCGACGCGTTCACCCAACACCCGCGCGCAGCACATGTCCAACACCGGAATCACCCCGTCGACGGCTTCCGGACTCGAGCCCGAGTCCGTCGCCGAGATGTTGCAGACCTACCAGAAGCAGATCATCGTCGGCGCGATCGTGCTGGTTGCCGCCGGAGGCGGTTTCTGGATGTGGAGGCGGTCGGCTGAGATCCGCGAGGGTCGCGCGGGTGAGGCGTACCAGGCAGCCGAAGCGGCGTTCGCATCGGGCAACATGCCGCTCGCCCAAACCGAACTCGAGAAGATCACCGGACGTTATGCCGGGACTGCGCCGGGAACCCAGGCGGCCATGTTGCTGGCACAGGTGCACTTCGGTCAGGGCAAGTACGACGAGGGCATGAGGGTGCTCGAAGCCGCCTCGTCCAAGGCCCCGGCGCCGCTCAAGTCCGGGCTCCAGGCGCTGATGGGCGCCGGACTCGAGGGCAGCTCCAAGCCGGCAGAGGCGGCGGCCGCGTACGGCAAGGCGGCGGAACTGTCCCAGTTCGACATCGACCGCGACATGTACCGGATGGAGCAAGCAAGAATCCTCGCCACCTCAGGAGATGCCGCCGGGGCAGGCAAGATCTATCTCGAGATCGGCCAGCGCGAGGACTCACCCTTTGCCGGCGAGGCGAAGGTCCGGCTCGGAGAGCAGCAAGCGAAGCCTTAATCCTCGACCGGAACTGGTCCCGAGAAGGCGCCAGTAGCCGCGTTGGTAGCGACACTTAATATAACGGTGCAAGTGATAAGGCCTATCCATATGTGGATAGGCCTTTTGCAATACGTGAAGCCAGTAGACCATGTCGGTATGCTGTGGTGATTCGTCGCCCCGCAGAAATACCGGCCATCTTGGCTTACTACCTATAATATGTATTATGTAAACTCAAGATCTACAACGATGTGGGAAACCGTTCCTGCCTAGAGCTCACGGAGCGAACCCTCGAAAACGATCCTGCCCTCGCCCGCGAGCGAAGGCTGCGGTCCGCCAAGCCTGACCGTCAGCGTCCGTCCGGATCTGGTCTCGAGCGACGTTTCGTCGCCGGACTCCCCCCAAGCCGCCAGCAGCACCGCGCAGGCCACAGCGCCGGTCCCACAGGCCAGCGTCTCGGCTTCCACTCCGCGCTCGTAGGTGCGCATGGCCCAGCTGCCGTCCGGCCGCTTGCCAACCCAGTTCACGTTGGCACCCCTGGGCTGGCTGGAGTGGAATCGAAGCTCGGGCCCGCGGTTGCCCAACTCCACGAACTGCACGTCCTCGGTTCGCACCACGAGGTGTGGCACCCCGGTGTTCACGAACCCGAGCCGCTGCTCACCCAAGTGCCTCGAGATTCCGGCGTCGGCAAGCAGTCCGGTCGGCGGTTGGAGGTCGATCTCAGGCCGGCCCCCACGGATCCGACCCGCTATGGTGCCGGCGTCGGTTCGGAAGTTCAGGCCCTGTGCCTTCGCGATCCCCAGATCGACGGCGAGCCTGGTAGCGCACAAAGATGCGTTTCCACAGAGCTCACCACGACTCCCATCTCGGTTGAGATAAATCAGGCCGAAGTCGTGTTCTGCGTCGTTCTTGATGATGCCGACCCCGTCAGCTCCGACGCCGAGGTGCTGCTCGCAGAGGGCGCGCACGAATCCAGGGTCGGAGTTTCTTCGGACCAGAAGGTCGTCCCCTCGCCCGTCGAAGAAGACGAAATCGTTGCCCGAGCCCGAGAGCTTCCAGAACTTCACACGCGCCCCGTGATCGCCCACCAGCGGAGCCGCCAGACCATCAGTACCGCTTCGCGGACGATGTGCCCGCTCATCTTGCTTTCGCCTTCCGTGCGGTCGGCGAAGACGATCGGGATCTCGATCGCCTTGAAGCCCTTACGAGTGGCCCTGAACGACATCTCGATCTGGAACGCGTAGCCATTGGACCGAACGTCATCGAGGTTGATGGCGGCCAGGACGCGGCGATGGAAACACTTGAAGCCGCCGGTGGCGTCCCAGAGCTGGAGCCCGGTCACCCAACGCGCGTAGATGTTGGCGCCGTAACTCAAGATCAGACGGCTGATAGGCCAGTTCATCACCGTCACCTTCCCGTGCAGATAACGACTGCCGAGCACGAAGTCGGCCTGCTCGGACGCCTGCAGGAACTCGGGCAGATGGTTCGGGTCGTGGCTGAAGTCGGCGTCCATCTCGAAGATCAGCTCGTAGTCCCGGGCGAGCGCCCACTTGAAGCCGTCGCGATAGGCTGTCCCGAGACCCAGCTTCCCTGCTCGTCGCAACAGGTGGATGCGCGGGTTCTTCTCCGCCATCGCCGCGATGATGTCGCCGGTGCCGTCGGGCGAGTTGTCGTCGACGAAGAGCATCTCGATCCGCGGGTCCTGGGCCAGGACCCGCTCGGCGAGGATGCTGACGTTCTGTTTCTCGTTATACGTCGGGGTGATGACGAGGGCCTTCTCAGGCATCGGCACGACGCCTCCCCGTGACGATGCCGAGTGCGGTCAGTAGGAGCGCAGCGGCGATGGCCGTGTACGTCACGGTCCGGCCCGTGTGCACAGGAGCCGAGTCGAACGTGAACTCCACCGTCCGTGCGCCGGCCGGAAGGGCGACGCCCATCAGCGCGAGTTGCATGCGCTCGGCCTTTGCGGGCTGTCCGTCCACGGTCGCCGTCCAGCCCGGATAGTAGACCTCGCTGACCACCAGCGCGGAGCCTGGCTGCGCGGGTTCGCTCAGCGTGATGCTGGCCTTCCCTGGCCTGTACTCGGTGACGTTGGTGGTGATCGTCAGCGGCGCCGGGATGGCCGTGAGTTGCACGGCGGGCGTGGTCGACGCGGTGTCGACCACGGCGACACTGCGGTACGGGAAGTTCGGCGCCTTCACGGCCGCCGCGAGCTGCGCGTCCGGATACTTCGCGATGACCGTCGTGACCCATGCGAACGGGTGCGGCTCGACGAGCTCGTAAAGCGCGACGCGTGAGCCCGCCGCGTTGGTCACGGGTCCGGCGACGCGCTTGAACTTGGGGTCAGGGATGGAGTCGAGGTTCGTGTAGATGAACTTGACGTTCCCCAATCCCCAGATCGACGGATTGAGCATCTGATTCGGATCGCCGGCGAGGGCCTGCCAGAACCGCACCTCGTTGCCGTGGTAGCCACCGAGCTGCCGGATCCCGTGCGACATCATCGCATCGCCACCGAGGAACGGATCACGAGGGACGGCACCCTCGGCGAACGGCGCCGCGATCACACGGAAAGGCTGCGTCTCCTTCTTCATGTGGTCGATCGCGGCATCGCTCGCGTAGATCTCGCTCGCGCGAGGGGAGAACTTGAAGTATTGGCGTTCGATGCTCCACGCGTCTGCGACGGTCGCGGCGCATAGCGCGATGCCCGCGATGCGCGCAGGCAGTCTGCCGGCCAGCACCGCGATGCCGATGCCCGCCGCAACGGACACGAACAGCAATGATCGCAGGGCACCGAGCGTGACCAGACCCGCATCCGCCCGGATGAACTCCGCGGTGTCCTCGAACTTCGCGAGTCCTTCCGCCATCTGCTGGAAGAAGCCGACGCCGGCGAGCACGACGACCAGCACACCGAAACCGACTCCCCCGTACAGCACCCGACGATCGACCTTCCCCGCGAGCATGCGCTCCGCGCCGAACGCCGCAAGCACCGCAGTGGAGAACATCGTGATGAACATGATCGTGCTCGGCGCGCGGAAGTACTTCGTGCCCGGGACGATGGCGTAGACGAGTTGGTAGAAAGGCGTGCTGCCACCGAGCGCCCACAGCAACGACACCACGAACGTCCCCACGAAGAACCAGACCAAACGTCGGCGGTCGGCCATCGCGCGCGCACCCAAGCCCACCACCGCAAGGAGCAGCACGCCGGCCCCGACGTACTCGGAGTGGAAGTGGATGCGATTGCGGCCCCAATAGCGATCGAGGATCCCGCTGTACTGCGGGAGGTACGTATTGATCAGCTCCTCGATCGGCATCGAATAGCTCACGGCGTGATCGTAGCCCTTGCCACCGACACGCGGAGACCACTCGACGTATTCCCGCACCGGGAGATACTGAACGGCGCCGATCATGAAGCCGAGGAGCACCGCCCCGAGCGCGAAGCCGAGTCGCTGCATCGCGACGCCGCGCGCCAGCTTGGACTCCCCTTCCCCGCCGAACGCCAGCATCAAAGCCCACGCACCGCTGGCGAGCAACAGATACTGGAGCAACTGCGGGTGCGGCGTGAGAAGGCCGAGGCCGACCACGAGTGCCAGGAGGCCCCACGCCCAGCGTTTGCCATCGCGGACACCCCACGTGATCACGTGCAGCGTGAGCGGCAGCAGCGCCGAGACGAACAACTTGCCATCGTGGCCCGGGGAGACGAGCCCTGCGATGGGGCCGCTCATCATGTACGCCAGTCCGCCGAGCAGCGCGGCGTGGAAACCCACCCCGAGCTTCCGCAGGAACGCGTACGTCGCGATGCCTGCCAGCATCAGATGGAGGATGAATCCCCAGGTCATGGCGACGTCAGTGGGGAGCAGCTTCCGGAGGAGGAATGTCGGATAGAAGATGTCGCCGTGCATCGCGGCGATGTACGGCATGCCGCCAAAGAGGTACGGGTTCCACTGCGGGATGCCTTCGCCGGCGCGGAGGGACTGCGCGGCGAAATCGCGGAACGCGTACCCGGCGATGTACTGATCGCTCACCGTCGACAAGAGAAACCCGCCAGAGAGCGCCGGATACGACAGCGTGAGCGCCGCGAGGATGCAGACGAGCGTCGCCCATGCGAGAGCGAAGCGCGGTGCCGGCGGCGCAGAGATCGTAGCGGTCATTCGGGTGCGGACGAAGGAAGAGGGCGGAGCGGGTTGTTCGGCCACAGCATGAGTACGCTGCCCGGGACGATTTCGAGAACGGTGAGCCAGAGCCGCGAGGCGAAGACCAGCCAGAGAGCTTCCGGACCGGTCATGGCCCCCGCGCCAACCAAGAGTGCCTGCATCGTGACCTCTCGTACCCCGATTCCGCCCGGAGCGAACAGGGCGATGAAGCCTATCTGGTACGAAAGTGTGAAAACTGCGACGGAGGAGGCCACATCTCCAGTCTGGCGCCCGAGGAGCGCGGCGCTCAACACGTGGAATGCGAGCCCGAACAGGGTCCACGCCAGCGCAGAGCCGGCCCCTGCGAGCCACACGGCGCGAGGTGGCAGTCGAGGGGCGACCATCGGACGGCCTGTCATTCCGGCGAGGAGTCGGACCCCGATCGGAAGGAGCCAGGGACTCGTGATGACCCCCGCGCCGAGCAGTGCCAAGGCCAGCGTGAACCACGGCCCCGCCGGAAGATATGTCGCCATGAGCGCGGAGCCGGTGGCGGCGACCACCGCGAATCCGACCAGCAGATGCACGAGGGACACGACGAGCGCGGATCCCACGGCCGCGACCGGCGCGACGCCGGCCTGTCGCGCGAGCACACCCATCGCGCCGACTTGCCAGACCTTGCCCGGGAGGTACCGCCCGAGATTGGAGACGAACCAGATGTACGTCGCGTGGCCGACGCCGATCCGCTCGCCCCATGCTTGCACGGTCCCGCGCCACGTGGCGATGAGCACGGCATAGCTGACGAAGACCAGGATCGAGGCGAGGGCGATTCCGCTCCACGAGGTCCGCGTCGAGGCGCGCACCGCACTCAGCTCGGCCCACTGGGACGAGATCGCGTAGGCCGCGCCCACGAGCACGGCGACGACGAAGAGGGTTTGGGCGATGCGCCAGCCGCGTCCCTCAGCGGCCATGACGTGCGACCTCGCGGTACAATCCGGAATACACAGCCGCGACGGCGTCCGGTGAGAATCGCTCGAGCATCCGAGCACGGGCGGCGGCACCGACGCCATCGATGCGCGCCGGCGCGTCGAGAACGGTTCGCATCGCGTCGGCGAGCGCACGCGTGTCCCCCGGCGGCACGAGCGTGCCGCCCCACGACGCATCCACGACGTCGGGCAAACCGCCGGAGTGATATGCGATCACCGGCGTGCGGCAGAGCTGCGCCTCGACGGCCACCAAACCGAGTCCTTCATCGCGGGACGGCATGACGACGGCCTGCGCCGTCCGATACAGGCCGGGGAGTTCTGCCCCGCGCACCTGCCCCAGCCACCGCACACGCGCGCCCACGCCGAGGCACTCCGCGCGTTCGCGCAGTGTCGCCGCTTCATCACCGTCGCCCACCACGTCGAGCGTCGCAGACTCCGGCATCCAGGCCATCGCCTCGAGCAAGTCGGCGAGGCCTTTCTGCGCGTTGAGTCGCCCGACGAAGAGGAACCGGCCGGGTGTGCGCGCGGACGGCACGTCGAGGAACAGCGCGACATCGGCAGGCATAGGGGCGACGGCGATCTCGGTACCCGGTGCCATCGCCCGCGCCTCACCGGCGAGCCAGGACGACACCGCGGTCACTGCGGCCGAGCGCGTCATGACGGCGCGGAACAACGGGTGCACCATCGACACTTTGCGCGCCAGGCGGACGTCCGATCCGTGCATGGTCGTCACCAGCGGCAGATCCCCTGCTCCGCCGCGGGCCAGCAGGCCGCCCGGGAACCACCAATGTGCGTGCACCACATCGGGGTTGCTGCGCTCGATCTCGTTGTGCAGTGCGAGACTCCCCGCGGCGAGCAGGCCGGCGAGCGCACCTTTGCCGCGGAGCGACCCCAACACTTGCTCGGCCATGGTGCCGGTGTATGCGAGCGTCTCCATGCCACGCAGGGCATAGCGGAATCGTCGCACTGGCACCCCGTCCACGACGTCGTCTTGCGCGAGGCCTTCGGCAGACGGTGCGAGTACCCGTACGTCCAGATCCGCCGCACGCAGCGCCACCGCGAGCCGGTGCAGGAACGAGCCGGCGCCATCGGCGGCATGCCGAGGGTAGTTATGCGTGACGAAGAGGACCCGCACCGCGCTCAGTCCTCGCGACGGCGCGTGGTCACCTCGTCGAGGAGACGACGGAGCTCCTTCTGCTCGGCGCGCGTCACGGCGATCTGCTCGCCGAGCAGTCCGGTCGCGAAGAAGATCGAGCCGAGGAGCAGACAGGTCTGGATGAGCGTCCAGGCCCAGCGCTGTCCGGTGCCCTGCGTGAGGAGGAGCGTCAGTGCGACCACGCCGGCGAGCACGCCGACGGCGAAGAGGCCGGCACCGAGCATGCCGAACGCGAGCAGGGGCTTCTGTCCGAAGCGGAGCTCGAACCAGACGGCGAGCATGTCCAACACACCCACAGGGATGCGTCCCCAGCCGAACTTCGACCTGCCGGCGTGCCGCGGATAGAGCGGCACGGGGATCTCGCTCACCGTGTAGCCGCGTGCGTGCGCGAGGACGATCATGTAGCGATGCCAATCGGGGCGCGCCGGCTGCTCGTCCATGATGACGCGACGATACGCCTTCACGTTGTTCAAGTCACGCACCGGGATATCGAACAACGTCCGCGAGAGCCCATTGTAGATGCGCGAGACGAAGGCCTTCTCGTAGTGCCCTTGCTTGAAGCCCGTCACCATGTCGGAACGGTCCTCGAGGATCGGCTCGACCAGGCGCGGGATGTCCTCCGGCTTGAACTGCAGGTCGGCGGGATAGAACACGAGGATGTCACCCGCTGCCGCGAGGTACCCCGAGCGCAATGCATCGGCGATACCGCGCTGCGCGCGGTGCCGTACGGTGCGCAGCCACGCGTAGCGCGCCGAAAGATCGGCGAGCACGGTCGGGGTGTCGTCCCGCGAGCCGTCATCAACGACCACCACCTCGTAGCCCACGGGCTGCGTGGCGATCATGGCGTCACAGAGCCCGAGGAACAGCGGAAGGTTCTCCGCCTCATCCTTCGCAGGCACGAGCACCGAGACACGGACCGTCTCGGTGCTACGGTCGAGCGCGCGCCGTGCGCTGGGGACGGGGACGCTCATGGCCTAGAGCCGCTTGCGCATGCGCGCGGGAAGGACACCCAGCTGATCGCGATACTTGGCGACGGTGCGCCGCGCGATCTGCACGCCGTCGCGTTCGAGCAGCTCGACCAGGGCCTGGTCGGTGAGCGGGTTCTTGGGATCCTCGTCGCCGACGAGCTTCTCGATGGTGGCGCGGATGCCGCGGGCCGATACATCCTCGCCGTCCGAGCTCTTGAGCGCACTGGAGAAGAAGAACTTGAGCGGCAACACGCCGCGCGGCGTCTGCGCGAACTTCTCGTTGGTCACGCGCGAGACGGTGCTCTCATGCATGCCGATCGCCTCAGCCACTTCGCGCAGGGTGAGCGGACGCAGCGACTGCACGCCCTTTTCGAAGAACTCGCGCTGCCGGTCGACGATGAAGTGCATGACCTTGAGCATCGTCTGGCGACGCTGCTCGATGGCCTGGATGAGCCACTGGGCGGCGCTCAGGCGGCTGGTGATGAACTCCTTGCTCTCGCCGTCGAACTTCTTCTTGTCGCGCGCGATCTCCTGGTACGCACGGCTCAACTTGAGTCGCGGCAGGTTCGCATCGTTGATGAAGACGAGATACTCGCCCTCGACCTTCTCGACGATGAGATCCGGGACGACGTAGTTGTCACTGCCTTCGCTGTACGCCCGCCCCGGCTTCGGATTGAGCTTCGCGACTTCATCGGCGGCGCGCTGCACCTCGCCCGGCGCGATGCCGAGCTTCTTGCCGATCTCCACCCAACGGTGAGAGATCAACTCCTGGAAGTGTTCGCGCACCAGGGTCGCCGAGAGGGTGCCATCGAGGCCGGAGTCCTTGAGCTGCAGCAGCAGGCACTCGTGCAGCGTGCGCGCGCCGATGCCCGCCGGATCGAGCGCCTGGATCACGCGCAGCATGCGCTCGGCTTCGGGCATGGTGAAGTGCGGCGCTTCACGGTCGTCCTCGGCGGCGTCGGCGGCCTTGTCGATCATCTCGTTGATGCCGGTGAGGATCTCCTCGAGCGAAGCCGAGAGCCATCCGTCCTCGTTCATGTTGCCGATGAACTCGTCGGCCAGGAGTTCATCGCGCTCCGAGAGGTCGAGCAGGCGCACCTGATCGCGCAGATGGTCGTCCAGCCCGCGCGTTGCGACCGTGGTCGGCTCGTAGTGCTCGCGATCGTCCCGCTCCTCGCGCATCCCGCCGACTTCGAAACCGTTGAGGAGGATCTCCTCCCACTGGGATTCGTCGTCGGTGTCGGAGCGTTCGGGGGTCTGCTCGGCTTCGGCCTCCGCCTGTTCGTCCGCCTCGGCGGCGGTCTCCTCACCGGGCTCGGTCTCCTCTTCCTCCTCCTCCACGAGCTCGAGGAACGGATTCACCAGCAGTTCCTGCTTGAGGTGCTGCTGGAGATCGAGCAGGGGCATGTAGAGCATGTCCATCGCCTGGTAGAGGCGCGGATTGACCTTGAGCTCCTGGCCGAGCCGGGCGGACTGGTGGAGGCCTGCCTTCACGGCGACTCCGGGTGTTCGGCGAGGAATCGCTCGCGCAGGCGCCCCGTGAGCGTCGGGCCGAAGTACACCTTGCTCACCGTATCATCGAAGATCAGGTCGCGCACCGGGCCGGAGACCTTCACCGCCCCGTCGAACATGATGTAGGCGCGGTCCACGATGTCGAGCGTCTGCTCGACGTTGTGGTCGGAGATCAGCACGCCGATGCCGCGGTCCTTGAGCGACGCGACGATTCCCTGGATGTCGTGCACCGCGATGGGATCGACACCGGCGAACGGTTCGTCCAACATCATGAACTTGGGGCGCGTCACGAGGGCTCGCGTGATCTCCAGGCGGCGACGCTCGCCGCCGGAGAGTGCGTACGCCTTGCTGCGCCGCAGGTGCTTGATGCTCAGTTCGTCGAGCAGCGCTTCAAGGCGCTGCTCACGTTCGTTGCGATCGATCGGCAGCGTCTCGAGGATGGCCATGATGTTCTCTTCCACCGACAGCTTGCGGAAGATCGATGGCTCCTGCGAGAGATACCCGATGCCTTTGCGTGCCCGCTGGTACATGGGCATGCGTGTGATCTCGTCGCCATCGAGCTTGATCTGTCCAGCGTTCGGGGGAATGAGTCCGGCGATCATGTAGAACGTGGTCGTCTTGCCGGCTCCGTTCGGGCCGAGCAGCCCGACGATCTCCCCTTGCCGCAGTTCGAGCGCGACGTCGTTCACGACATTGCGTTTGCGGTACGTCTTCACGAGGCCGTGGGCGGAGAGCACGCTGGTGCCACCGACCGAAGGCTGCGAGTACGACGGCGTCCGCCGCGCGGCGGTCGGATACTCCCCGGTGCGTTGCAGCCCACGCTGGAGTACCAGCGGGTCGGCCGCGTTCGCCGCCCGCAGCGCGGCGTTCAAGCGCAACACGAGGTCGCCGTCGGGGCGCTGCTCCGGCTCCCCGATCGCGCCGGTCGCCACGAGGCGCGGAAGCACGGTCCGGCTGAGGTGCTCTCGCACCTCGTCCAACGAGAGGCGCCCGGCCTCGGCCTCGACGTCGCGGCCGTCCGCCCGCATGGCCTGCAGATGGTCGTCTCGGTAGGCGATCGTGACATCGTGGAAGCTCGCGGTGCCCTGCTCATCCGCGCGCTGGCAGATCGCGAGCAGGCAGAGCGCTGTCGAGCGGTCTCCGCCGGTGAAGCGGAGGAACTGCTCGCGCGGCGAGCCGGGGTCGCCGGACATCGTGTGCGGAGCGGTCATGGGCGACTCGCCGCGGCGGCCGGCTTTGCGGCCGGCTTTGCGGCCGGCTTCCCAGCGGGCGGAACCGGCGCTGTCGTCGTCGAGTCAGCCGGCACCGTCGGCTTGTCACCGGCCTTCGGCTTGGGCACGACCGGCGGCTCGAGATAGATCCCCGACGCCCGGTCCTTGACCTTCACCAGCTCGACCTCGCCCTCGGCGAAACTCACCACGATCTCTCGTCCGCGGTTGTAGTTGACGTTCGGCACCCCCCGCTCGCCCGAGGACGGGGCCAGCTGATAGAATGACCGCGCATCCCCCGTCGCCGTCACTTGTCGCATCCGGGCCGAGGACGAGGTGTCACCGGCGGGCACGGAGTCGAACAGCGCGAGGAGGGTATCCCCGGCGATCCAATCGCGTTCGTCACTGAGGATCTTGAGGGAATCGACCCTCGACCAGGCGATCGCCTTGCCGACGGCGTGCACCTCTCGGATCCGCTGGTCGGGGAGCAGGATGTCGAGCGAATCCGCCTCCATTTGCTGCGCTGCCCCATCCGCGTACGCCCGAGTCCCCCACGTGAAGGCCCGCTGGATCCGCTGGTCGCGCAGGCGCATATCGATGGTGTCGCCGCGCATCTGGAGGGAGTCGCTGGTCACGAATGCCGCGCCCGACGACAGCACGCGTTCGAGTCTCTGGTCCTTCGACCAAAGGTCGACCACTTCACCCGCGAGCTTGAACGGCCGCTCACCTAGCCCGGCGATGCGTGGAGTCCGCATGAGGCGTGCATGTTCGCTCACGCGGTTCATCGTGGCCGAGTCGGCGGTGGCACGGAGATCGGGTCGTTCGATGACCACCTGCCCGACCGCCCACATCAGGGAGTCGTTCTCGGAGACGACAATGTCGGCCGTGAGGTCGGTCGAGTCGCTCTTCGTCTTGGCCGTCGAGTCCGGCGCCATGCGCACGAAAGGTCGCCCGGGCGCGCGCCAGCGCGCCTGTTCCCGCAGGCCCGGCTTCGCGCGCCAGTAGAACATCTCGGGACCCGTGAAGCGAGTGCCGTTGGTCATCTTCCCACGGACGTCGCCGGTCGCGTGGATCCGTTCGTCGGTGGTGTAGTAGACCATGCGTTGCGACTGCATCGCGACGCGCGGGTCGGTGTAGCGGACGCGATTGATGAGGATAAGCTCACCGCGGTCTTCGTAGTGCTCGGCGCTGTCGGCCAAGAGGCGGTTGCCCTGCCCCTCACAACGCGCGTCGACTCCGCCCCCGACGTACGTGATCCGGGAACCGGTCGCGAGGGTGAAGAACTGCATCCGAGTGGTGTCCGCCCCACGCGCGGTCCCGACGAAGTAGATCTTGCAGGGTGCGCTCTCCTGTGCGGGCGACGAGTCTGGCAGCGCGAGCACCAGGATCGCGAGTCGGAGGAACAGGCGCTGCAAGGTCGCTCGCATCGTCAGTCCTTGGGCACGCGAACGACGCCGCCCCGCCCTTCCTGTACGCGCAGCACCTGCACCGCCGAGAGGTTCGGATCCGCGCGGAATCCCACGCCGCGCATCTCCTTCTCCCCGGGCTCCGTCAACACGAACGACGAGTCCGAGCTGATCTGGTTCCTGCTCTGCTCGAACTTGATCATCGGCGTCTTGAGCACGCGCCCATCCACCGACGTGATGATGACGTTTCCCCAGGCCTCGAAGGTGCCGTTGCGCTGTGTGAGGTTACCGACCTTCGAGGTCAGCGTCGCTTCCTTCGCGCCCGTCGCGCCGAAGAAGTCCGCGTGCACCACGCGCAACGAGGCCCGCGTGTTGTTCTCCATGAACAGCGCGGTGTCTGCGAATATCTCGGCGCGCAACAAGCCGTTGTCCGTCAGCAGCGTGCGCGACCCGAACGCGACCTGATCGGCCGAATCGACGATCGCGGCCACGTTCGCACCGCCACCCGGTGTCCCGGGGTCACTGCCACACGCCGCGACCGCGAGCGAGACCGTGAGCACCGCCGCGAGCACACGCATCAGACCGCCCCCGCTCGCATCAGGTCGTGCAGGTGCACCACACCCACGATCGTCTGCGCCGTGTCGAGCACCGGCAGCGCCACGATCCCGTGCGTCTCCATGAGATGCACGGCGGCACTGCCGAGGTCATCGACCTGCACGGTCTTGGGGGAACGGGTCATCACGCGCGCCACCGGAATGGGGAAGATGTCCTGCTCTTTCTCCATCAGCCGGGAGAGATCGCCGGTGGTGACGACACCCTGCAGCTGATGCGCGCCGTCAGCGACCATGCAGATCCCGCGACGCTCCGCCAAGAGCACGATCGCCTCGCGCATCGTCGCCGACGCGGGAAGCACGGGCAGCGCCTCGCTGACCATGACATCGCGCACGCGCAGCAACAGCTTCCGACCCAGCGAACCGCCGGGGTGGAACTTGGCGAAGTCCTCGCGACGGAATCCCTTCTCTTCGAGCAGCGCGACGGCGAGCGCGTCGCCCAAGGCGAGCGCGAGCGTCGTGCTCGTCGTCGGGGCCAGGTCATGCGGACACGCCTCTTCGCGCACCCAACCGTCCAACGACACCGAGCTGTGCTTCGCCAAGGTCGAGTGTTGATCCCCGGTGATCGCGATGCAGGGTACCCCCAGTCGTGTGAGCTGTTCCAAGAGCGGCAACAACTCCACCGTTTCCCCGCTCTTGCTCAGCAGGATCGCGACATCCTGCTCGCCGACGATGCCCAAGTCTCCGTGCACGCTCTCGGTGGGATGCAGGAACGTCGCGGGAGTACCGGTGCTCGTCATGGTCGCGGCGATCTTGCGACCGATGAGGCCCGACTTCCCGATGCCCGAGACGATCACGCGCCCGCGCGATTCCCGGATGAGCGTCACCGCATGAGCGAACGCGGAGCCCAACCGCTCGACGGCGCTGCCGAGGGCTTCCTGTTCGAGGCGCAGGACGCGACGTCCGCGCTCGACGATGCGCGCGGCGGCGTCGGAACTCGGGACGTTGCGTGGAGTGGGCGTCATGCGAGCCTCATGCGGGCACCGAGCGACTGGCCACGTACGCCTCGACCTGCGCGTCCCACTCGCCGCGAGCGCGCAGCAACAGCTCGCAGAACTCCCGCACCGCGCCCGCGCCACCGGTGCGTGTCAGCTGCACCGTCGCCGTGCGCCGGACTTCCGCTGTTGCGTTGCCCACGGCGACCGGGAGCCCCACGAGCCGCAGTACGCCGAGGTCCGGAAGGTCGTCCCCCACGAACGCGACTTGTTCCATGCTGACGCCACGAGCCGCGAGGAGCTTGCGCAACGCAGGCACCTTGCGCGCCTCGTTGTCCTGCACGAGGTCGTCCACCGCGAGCTCCTTCGCGCGCAGCGCGACACTGACCGACTCCCGTCCGGTGATGATCGCGGTGAGGATGCCCGCCTGCTGCAGCATCTTGATGCCCAAGCCGTCCTGGATGTCGTACTGCTTGAGCTCCACGCGAGCGCCGGCCGTGTCTCCGAGGATGATGCCACCGTCCGTGAGCACGCCGTCCACGTCGAACGCCACGAGGCGGATGCGACGCGCGAGGTCGGCGTCGAGTGTCGGCGATGCGGCGCCGAGGATCATGAGCGCGCCAGCTCCCAGGTCGCGACGCACTTCTCAACGAGTGCGTCCAGTTGGTGCAACGGCACCATGTTGGGGCCGTCGCTCGGTGCGTGGTCCGGATCGGGGTGCGTTTCCATGAACAAGCCGTCAGCCCCGGCTGCGCACGCGGCGAGCGCGAGCGGCGGGATGAACTCCCTCGCGCCGCCCGAGGCGCCACCCTGCCCTTGCCCCGGACGCTGCACCGAGTGGGTCGCATCGAAGATCACCGGCACGCCACAGGCTTCGCGCATGCGCGGGAACGAGCGCATATCGACCACCAGGTCGCCGTAGCCGAAGAACGTGCCGCGCTCGGTGACCGCGATGTCGCAGCTGTCGCCCTTCTGGACGCGCGACTTCGGGAATGCGTGACGCACCTTCGCGACCGCGCCGACCAATCCCTCTGGGTGCATCCACTGCCCCTTCTTCACGTTCACCGGTTTGCCGGTCGCACCGGCCGCCACGAGCAGGTCGGTCTGACGGCAGAGGAACGCCGGGATCTGCAATACATCGGCGACCTGCGCCGCCTCAGCGCACTGCTCGGGGAGATGCACGTCGGTGAGCACCGGGAGGCCGGTGCGTTCGCGCACGCGGAGCAAGGCCGCGAGCCCGGCCTCGAGGCCCGGCCCGCGATGCGCCCCATCGTTGGACCGATTGGCCTTGTCGAAGCTTGCCTTGAAGATGATGCCGCCGGGCACCTTTTCCGCGAGCCTCGCGAGATGGTCGGCCACGCGGAACATGAGGTCGTCGCCTTCGACGACGCAGGGCCCGGCGATGAGGAACAGTCGGTCGGTGGGGAACGTGGCGGGCATCAGGTGGCCTCGGCCATCTGTGCGTGGATCCGCGCAGCGCCGCCCTTGGCCGTCGAGCGCTGGGCCGCTGCGGCGACGAACGCCGAGAACAGCGGATGCGGCCGAGTGGGGCGCGACTTGAGCTCCGGATGGAACTGGCAGGCGACGAAGTACGGGTGCGCCGGCAGCTCGATCATCTCCACCAGCGAGCCGTCGGGCGACAGGCCCGCAAGGCGCATCCCCGCGTTCTGGAAGGTGTCGCGGTACTGGTTGGAGACCTCATACCGATGCCGATGCCGCTCACTGATCTCCGGCTGCCCATAGATCTCGGCGGCCTTCGATCCCGGCTTGAGCCGGCACGCGTAGGCGCCAAGGCGCATCGTGCCCCCCATGTCCTTCACGTTCTGCTGCGACTCGAGCAGAGAGATCACCGGGTTCGAGCAGTCGGGGTTGAACTCGCTCGAGTTGGAATCGTCGATCCCGCAGACGTTGCGCGCGAACTCGATGATGGCGATCTGCATGCCGAGACAGATGCCGAAGAACGGCACCTGTTGTTCGCGTGCGGCCCTGATGCACTCCACCATCCCTTCGACTCCACGCACACCGAAGCCACCGGGGACGAGGATCGCGTCGAACTGCGCGACGAGGTCCTTGGCGCGTGCCGCATCGGTGAAGAGGTCGCTCGACGTCCACGCGATCTCCACCCCGACATCGTTCGCGATGCCGCCATGGATGAGCGCTTCCTGCACGCTCTTGTAACTGTCCGGATAGTCGGTGTACTTGCCGACCACCGCGACACGCACCTTTCGCTGAGGCGCGACCACTCGCTCCACGAGCAACTTCCACGCCGAGAGGTCCGGTGCGTGCCCGCTGAGGTTGAGCTTGCGCATCACGAGCTCGTCGAACCCCTGGTCGTGGAACGTGAGCGGGATCTGGTAGATCGTCGCGACATCGCGGCTCTCGATCACCGCGCCGAACTCGACGTTGCAGAACAGCGCGATCTTGCGCTTCACGTCCTCGGCGAGCGGGCGCTCCGTGCGGCAGATGAGCACGTCGGGCTGGATACCGATCTCCATCAGGTCACGCACCGAGTGCTGCGTGGGCTTGGTCTTTACCTCGCCCGCCGCGGCGATGTACGGCACCAGCGTCAGGTGCACGAAGATGGCGTTCTCGCGTCCGACGTCGTGGCGGAACTGACGGATGGCCTCGAGGAACGGCAGCGACTCGATGTCGCCCACCGTGCCGCCGACTTCGACGAGTACCACGTCGTTCTCCGGCGCCACACGGCGTATCGCGCTCTTTATCTCATCCGTGATGTGCGGGATCACCTGCACCGTCGAGCCGAGGTAGTCGCCGCGGCGCTCCTTGGTGATGACGTTGGAGTAGATGCGCCCGGTGGTGATGTTGTTCGCCTGCGTGAGCGGGCGGTCGATAAAGCGCTCGTAGTGACCGAGGTCGAGGTCGGTCTCGGCGCCGTCGTCCGTGACGTAGCACTCGCCGTGCTGGAACGGCGACATCGTCCCCGGGTCGACGTTGAGGTACGGGTCGAGTTTCATCATCGTCACGCGCAACCCGCGTTCGACGAGCAATCGCGCGAGCGATGCCGCGGCGATGCCTTTGCCGAGCGACGACACGACGCCGCCGGTGACGAAGATGAACTTCGGAGTGGGGTGCGGGGTCGTCGGGGTCATCTCAAGATCCGGCGGCGAGTGCCGCCCAGTGGGAGTTGGCGCGGATCAGGTCGTCTTCGGTGTTCACTTCGCCCCACGAGGGGGCATCGACTACCGCGACACCCATCGCCAGACCGTCGGCGAGGGCGCGCAGTTGTTCGAGTTTCTCAACGAGCTCGAGCGGATGCGGCGGGAGCGAGACCCAGCGCTGCAGAGCATCCCGGCGGCAGGCGTAGATCCCCATGTGTTGCAGCAGGAGGTCGTCGCGGAGCGCCGCATCGGCGGCGTCGCGAAGGAACGGGATTCCGGCCCGCGAGAAATACAGTGCACGGCCCGACGACTCGCGCACGACCTTCACGCAGTTCGGGTCGTCGAGGATCGCTGGTCCGCGGCGGCCGGCGGCGGTGCCGAGCGGGAAGCCGTGGTCGCGGACCATGGCGATCGCACCCGCCATCGCGTCGCCTCGCATGAAGGGCTCGTCGCCCTGGACGTTCACGACGATCTCGTAACCGGCGTAGTCCGGGTGTGCAGCCACCTCGGCCACGCGGTCGGTGCCGGACGGGTGCGCCTCGGACGTGATCATGGCGTCTCCGCCCGCCGCCCGGACGACCGCGGCGACCTCTTCGGTCTCGGTCGCGACCACGACGCGATCCGCCAGTCCGAGCGACTGGACACGCTCCAGGACGCGGACCACCAAGGGGGCGCCGCCGAGGTGGCGGAGCGGTTTCCGGGGGAGCCGAGTGGCCCCGAGTCTGGCGGGGATCACGGCGAGCGTCTTCATGGGCAGCTCACCGGAAAGGGTACCGCGGACGCAAAATCCACGCCAGACGAATCTATAGTCTGCTTCGTCGAGGACAAGAGGTTGCGCAAAACGAACATGCGAACCCCGGCTGCGCCTGCGACCGAACCGTGCCAGACCGGCTCCGGGGGCGCCTTTGGCCTCAAGACCTCCGGATCGGGTCCGAGACTCTGAGGCATACGACGTACGCCCCTCATCGAACTCTCCTTGGAGTCTTGTCCATGTCCCGATCACTGATCGGAACACTTCGCCTGCTCGCCGCCGTCGCGTTCGTTGGCTTCCCCTCGATGGTCTGGGCGCAAGACGAGCAGATCTACAATCCCTCCGAACTCGACTCACCGCCGCGCCTCACCTCCCAGGAGATGACCGCGCGGCTCTTGGCGCGGTCCTACCCGGCCAACCTGCAGAAATCGGGGATCACCGGGATCGTGCATGTCGAGTTCGTCGTCGACGAGACGGGGAGAGTCGATCCCAAATCGATCAGGATCGTGAGTTCCTCGGTACCGCAGCTGGCCAACGCGGCGAAGAAGGTCGTCGAGGAGATCAAGTTTCGTCCGGGTCAGGTGAAGGGCCAGCCCGTGAAGTCGATGGTGCTGCTTCCGATCGTCTACAAGTAAGCCGCCCTCACCCGCGCGCGAGACGCAGGAAGTTCTCGAGCAAACGCTTCCCTTCCTTCGTCCCGATCGACTCCGGGTGGAACTGCACGCCATGCACCTGATGCACCCGGTGTGAGAGGGCGTGGATCTCCGTCACATCGTCAGACGCGGTCGCCGTGATCGACAACACAGGCGGCAGCGTCTCGTGCTCCACGACCAGCGAGTGGTAGCGCATGACCTCGAGCGGATCCGAGACGCCTTCGAACATCCCCGTGCCATCGTGCCGGATCCGCGACGTCTTCCCGTGCATCACGCCGCGCGGCGCACGGATCACGCGGCCGCCATAGGCCTCGCCGATCGCCTGATGGCCCAAACACACCCCGAGGATCGGGATCCGCTCGCCGAAGCGCTGGATGACCGGGATGGTGATCCCCGCCTCGCTCGGCGTGCAGGGACCGGGACCCAGCACGATCGCCGAGGGCGCGAGCGCCTCGATCGCGTCGAGTGAGATCGCGTCGTTGCGCACCACATGCGGATCCTCACCCAGCTCGCCGAAGTACTGGACGAGGTTGTAGGTGAACGAGTCATAGTTGTCGATGACGAGGAGCATGGAGGGATTGAGGCGAAGCGGCGCGGTCATCCGCGCGGGTGGAACTGCTTGTGTACCTGTCGCAGGTGTTCGCGATCGACGTGGGTGTAGATCTGTGTGGTCGAGATATCGGCGTGCCCCAGCATCTCCTGCACCGCCCGGAGGTCCGCCCCGCCCTCGAGCAGGTGCGTCGCGAACGAATGCCGCAACGTATGCGGCGTGACCGCCTTCTCGATCCCCGACGCCTCGACATACTTCCGCAGGATCTTCCACGCGCCCATGCGCGTGAGCGGTGTGCCGCGTGCGTTCAGGAAGAGATGGCCCTCGCCTGCCCCTTTCTCGAGCACAGGGCGAAGTTCGCGGAGATACACCGCCAACGCCCCGGCCGCCTTGCGCCCGATCGGCACCAGCCGCTCCTTCCCGCCTTTTCCGAACACACGCACCACCATGTCCTCCAGCAGCACGTCCTTGGTGCCGATACCCAACCACTCACTCACGCGCAGCCCGGCTGCGTACGCGAGCTCCAGCATCGCGCGGTCACGGAACGCCAGCGGTTCATCGAGTGTGATCGCGCCGATGAGACGGTCGACCTCGGTGGGCGTGAGCACGTCGGGGAGTACGCGCCAGCGCTTCGGTGTCTCGAGGCGCTCACTCGGATCCTTGGTGACCACACCCTCGGCGAGCAGGAACCGATACCACGTGCGCACCGCCGAGATGCCGCGTCGGATGCTGCTGGGCGCGAGTCCGAGGTCCTTCAGGTGGTACACGAACTCGCGGAGATGCGCGGACGACAGCTCTGCGGGTCTCGTCACGCCCTTCACGATCGCCCATGTCGCGAGGCGCGCGAGGTCACGGCCGTACGCATCGTTGGTGCGCACGCTCGTGCCCTGTTCGAGCGAGAGGAACTCGTCGAAGCGTTCGAGATAGAAATCGCGTGCGATGCGGTCGGCGGGCGCGGTCACGCCGATAAGTTACTGCGGCGGCTTCTCGACGTGCTCGGCGGCGACGGTCGCGCGCCGCTTCTTCCAGAGACGCCAGCCCACCAGCGCGAGTACCGCAGCCACTGCTGCCGCGCCGAGTCCGACATCGCGCGCGACCACTTCGATGGACGCGCGCACGCTGGCCCAGTCCTCGCCCACGCGGAAGGCCAGCCAGGCGATCGTCCCGTACCAGATTCCTGAGGCGACCGTGAAGATGAGCGTGACTTCCCAGAAGGGTACGCGGAGTGCGCCCGCCGCCGCCGGCACCACGGCGCGCAACCCGGGAACGAAGCGGCTCACGAACAAGGCAACCCAGCCGTACTGCTTGTACGCATCCTCGATCCGGTGCTCGGCCTTGGACAGTTGTGACTCAGCGCGGAGCAGGCCGAAACGACCGAGTTGATGCGTCATCCACTCGGCGCCGAACCGCCGGCCGAGCCACCACATGATGAGGCTGCCGGCGATGGAGCCCGCCGTCACCATGATGATGGTCGGCACGAGCTGGCCGCCGGCGCGCGCCGCGAGAAACGCGAGCAACGCCGCGGCCACGTCGCCGGGCATGACCGGCAGCACGCCTTCGATGAGTGACGCGAGGAAGATCAGCCCGTAGAGTGCCCCGATCGGGACACCCGACAGCCAACTCATGAACCGCTCCATTCTACTTGCCTGGTGCGCGGGAGAGCGTCGCCACCGCGATGACGGCCACACCCTCGCCGCGGCCGATCCAGCCCATGCCCTCGTTGGTCTTGCCCTTCACCATGACGTCCTCGGCGGAGACACCGAGTGCGAGGGCGAGACGCTCCCGTATGGCGGGGCGATGGGGCCCGATCTTCGGCGTCTCGGCGATGACGGTGATGTCCGCCTGCGCCGGCGCCCAGCCGGCCGCGCGCACGCGTGCGACGGCGAGTCTCAGCATCTCGATGCTGTCGCGTCCCAGGTTCTCCGCCTTGGTGTCGGGGAACATCTCCCCGATGTCACCGAGTCCGGAGCCACCCAGCAGCGCGTCCGTGAGGGCGTGACAGACCGCATCGGCGTCACTGTGCCCCGTGCAGCGCACGGCCGCCGGGATGAGGACGCCGCCGAGCAGCACCCCATGCCCCTCGGCGAACCGATGGGAGTCGTAGCCGATACCGATGCGGACGTCGAGGCTCACGAGCGTCGCCTCACGCGGCGACGGTCGCGTGGGACTCGTCGAGCAGGCGGTAGTCCTGCCGACGCTTGCGCGGCGTGAACCCGGCCTCGCGGATGAGTTGCTCCATCTCCTCGATGGTCGTGCGATGCGTGGTGTTGGCCGCCGAGACGACGTTCTCCTCGAGCATCAGCGAGCCGAAGTCGTTGCAGCCGTAGTGCAGCGCCGTCTGACCGACCTTCATGCCCATGGTCACCCAGCTCGCCTGGATGTTGGGGATGTTGTCGAGCACGGTGCGCGCGAAGGCCGTGGTGCGGAGGTACTCCACCGCGTCCGTCTTCTGCATGTGGCTCATCGTCGGCGTGTTCTCCGGCTGCAGCGGCCAGCAGATGAACGCCGTGAACCCCTTGGTGCGGTCCTGCAGCGCTTTGAGGCGCAGCAGGTGCTCCACACGCTCCGCCATGGTCTCACCGATGCCGTACATCATCGTGCACGAGGTCTTGAGGCCTTCGTTGTGCGCGATCTCCATGACCTCGAGCCAACGGTCGGCGCCGGCTTTCTTCTTGGCCACGTTGTCGCGCACGCGCTGGACGAGGATCTCACCGCCACCGCCTGGGATGGAGTCGAGCCCGGCCTTCACCAGCTCCTGGATGACCGTCCGCGCGTCCATGCGGTACAGCGTGCTCCAGAAGTCCACCTCGCTCGGCGAGAAGCCGTGTACGTGGATGGGGTGGTTGCGCTTGATGTACTTGAGCAGCTCGAGGTACCACTCGAAGGGGATGTACGGGTTGTGACCGCCCTGGATCAGGATCTGCACCCCGCCGAGCGCCTTCACCTCATCGATCTTCTGCCCGATCTGCTCGTAGCTGAGCGTCCAGCCCTCGCCATCCTTGGGCCGTCGGTAGAACGCGCAGAAGCCGCAGTCGGCGACGCAGACGTTCGTGTAGTTGATGTTCCGGTCGACGATGTACGAGACGATCGGCTCCGGGTGGAGCCGACGCCGCACCGCGTGCGCCTCGGCGCCCAGCTCCAGGAGCGGCGCGGAGGTGAAGTGGCGGAGGAGATCGGATTCGAGAGACACGGTAAAAGCAGATGGGAGAGGTGAGATGGGAGATGGGAGGAACTACGCTCTCATCCCCTGCCGACGGCGGGAAGAAACGCAAGCTTGCCGCGGGGGACGCGGCCGGCGAGTTCGAGACGGCGGAAGAACTCCGTGAGGCCGTCGAGTTCCGGCAATCCGAGGCGCCAGTCGAGGCCGTCGAAGTAGTGACGGCACTCGGCCACAGACACCCCGGTAGAACGCGCAGCCTGCGCCGAGAGTTCACCGAGGTGCTTGAGGCCCCAGTCGCGCGAGGCGATCAGCGACGCGTGCACCGAGAGTGCTTCCGCCACCGGTGCCTTCCGCTGGGCCACCCAGACGGCGAAGACGAACGGCAGACCCGTCCATTCCTTCCACGTCTGACCGAGGTCGTACACCTGCGCGTACTGGGCGCCGTGCGCCTTCGCGATGGGATGCTCACTGCTCTGCAACATGAGAGCGGCATCGCCGATCACGAGCCGGGCGGCGAAGTCGTCGTCACCCTCGCGCGCGAGGGCGTCGGCCTCGGCGTCGCCGGGGACGAACTCGGGTCGCGCGCGCCAGACGTGCTCGAAGAGCAGTTCCAGGAGGTGCACGCTCGTCATGGACGACCGCGACACGAGCACCTTCTTGCCGGTCAGGAACTCCGCCGGCTCGTGCGAGAACAGCATCACGCTGCGCACGGGCCCGTTGCACGAGATCGCGAGGTCCGGCAGCAGCAGGTAGCGTTCGCTGTCGCGCGCGTACTCCACCGCGGAGACCACGGAGACGTCGAGCGCGCCCTCGGCCATCATGCGATTGAGCGCGGTGGGCACGCCGTCCACCAGTGTGGCCTTCAACGGCACGATCCCCCGATCGACCGCTCCATAGACGGGGAAACAGTTGATGTACGGGATGCGGCCGAGACGCATTGGGGGGCTACGCCCCGATGGTGGAAGGTAGATCTCGGATGGCAGACGGGTGTGCTTCTCCACCTTCAGCCGTCTGCCCTCCCCCATCAAACGTGCGCAGCACGTTATAGAAACTGTCGCGCTCGGCGGGGATCTTGCCGGCACCGCGAATGAGGCGCAGCAGGTCGTCGAGGGTCATCGACTGCTGCGTGGTCGCCCCGACCGCGTGATAGATCTTCTCGCGCACCACGGTGCCCTCGAGGTCGTTCACGCCGTAGTGCAGCGCGATCTGCGAGAGGAAGGGCGTGACCATGATCCAGTGCGACTTCACGTGCGCGAAGTTGTCCAGGAACAGGCGTCCGACCGCGAGGTTCTTGAGATCGTCCACGCCCGAGGTCGCGATGCCCTGTCGGCCGAGCTTCTTGCCGAGTTCGTTGTCGTCCGGATGGTACGCGAGTGGGATGTACGCGAGGAACCCACCAGTCTCGTCCTGCAGGTCGCGAAGCATCTGCAGGTGCTCCATGCGGTCCGCGTAGGTCTCGACGTGGCCGTACAACATGGTGCTGTTGGAGCGGATGCCGAGCTGGTGGGCGGTGCGGTGCACGCCGATGTAGTCGGCCGCGCCCAGCTTCTTGCGGGCGATCTCCTCGCGCACCGCGGCGCTGAAGGTCTCGGCACCGCCACCCGGCATGGTGTCGAGCCCCGCTTCCTTGAGCGCCGAGAGCACCTCGCCCCAGGGCATCTTCTCGATGCGCGCGATGTGCGCGATCTCGACCGCGGTGAGCGCCTTGATGTGCACGTGCGGCATCTCGGCCTTGAGGGCACGGAACATCGTCGTGTAGTACTCGAGCCCGGCTTCCATATCGAGCCCGCCCACGATGTGGAACTCGCGGGTCATGCCGTTGTTGCCGGTCTTCGCTTCGGCCATCACCTGCTCGAGCGAATAGCGATACGCCCCCGCTTCCTTCGGCAGTCGTGCGTAGCCGCAGAAGACGCAGGTGGTGCGGAGCGTGCAGATGTTGGTCGGATTGATGTGCTGGTTGGACGCGAACGTCACCACATCGCCGTGCTTGGCGCGGTTGACGGCATTGGCCAGCACACCCACGCCGGTGAGGTCGGTGCTCTCGAAGAGCGCGACGCCGTCGGCTTGGGTGAGTCGGGTGCCCGCGGACACCTTCTCCGCGATGGCGCGCACCGCGGGATCGGCGATGCGCTCGAAGGGGATCGTCAGCGCCGTCGCCGTCATCGGATCACCCGGTGACGCGGCGCAACGCGATACTCACGTTGTGTCCGCCGAAGCCCGAGGAGTTGGACAACGCGGCGTGTACCTCACGTTTCACCGGGACGTTCGCGGTGCAGTCGAGATCGCACTCGGGGTCCAGCGTCGTGAGGTTGATCGTCGGCGGGATGATCCCATGCCGGATCGCCATCGCCGTGAAGATCGCTTCCACCGCACCCGCGGCCCCGAGCATGTGCCCGGTGGAGGACTTGGTGGAACTCACATTGAGGCCCGTCGCGTGCGGTCCGAAGACCTTCTTGATCGCGCGGATCTCGTTGGGGTCGTTGAGCGGCGTGGAGGTACCGTGCGCATTCACGTACTGCACGTCGGCCGGCGAGAGCCCGCCGTCCTCGAGCGCGCGACGCATCGCGCGCTGCAACCCTTCGTGGTCCTCTGGCTGGCCCGTGAGGTGATAGGCGTCACCCGTCGCGCCGTAGCCGACGATCTCGCAATAGATGTTCGCGCCGCGCGCCTTGGCGTGTTCGTACTCCTCGAGGATGACGGTGGCCGCACCCTCGCCGAGCACGAACCCGTCGCGCGTCTGATCGAACGGGCGTGAGGCCGTGAGCGGGGAGTCGTTGCGCGTGGAGAGCGCCTGCATGTTCGCGAATCCGCCGATGGAGACCGGCGACACCGCCGCCTCCGAGCCGCCGGCGATGATCACGTCGGCATCGCCGTACACGATCATGCGGAAGGCATCGCCGATCGCGTGGGCGGACGTCGCACACGCCGACTGCGTCGCGTAGTTGGGGCCCTTGGCACTGAAGCGCATGGACACCACGCCGGCGGCGATATCACCGATGAACATCGGGATGAAGAACGGCGAGATGCGCCCTGGGCCGTCCCGCTCGCAGATCCGGCACTGTTCCTCGAACGTCGCGATGCCACCGATGCCGGAGCCGATGATGACGCCCGTGCGCTCCGGGTCGTAGCCCGTCTTGCCGCCGAAGCCGGCGTCGTTCATCGCCTGCACCGAGGCGGCCATGGCGTACTGCGTGTACAGGTCGGAGCGCTTCGCCTCCTTCCGGTCCATGTACTGCGTGACGTCGAAGCCCTTCACCTCGTGGGCGAACTTGACCTTGAAGGCCGAGGCATCGAATCGCGTGATCGGACCGCCCCCCGACTTGCCGTCGAGGAGGGCCTGCCACGACGACGCCACATCGTTGCCGACCGACGTGACGCACCCCGCTCCCGTGATGACCACCCGGCGCTTCAAGGACCCCATCTCAGCCGCCGATCTTGCCGTTCAGGTAGCCGATCGCATCGCCGACCGTACGGAGCTTCTCGGCATCCTCGTCCGGGATGTCGATGTTGAACTCCTTCTCGAACTCCATGACGAGTTCGACAATGTCGAGCGAATCAGCGCCGAGATCCTCGATGAAGCTCGCGCCGTCAGTCAACTTCTCACGCTCGACGCCGAGCTCCTTCTCGATGATGTCCTTGACCTTCGCGGTATGGTCGGCCATGCGAAAAGACTCCGTAGGGGTGGGACTGCGGTCGTGGGGGAAATATAAGCGGGACAACGCACAAGCACATGCTCTGGACGAGAGTCGGACACCCTCCGAACCCGGCCACTACATGACCATCCCACCATCGACCGGGATCACCTGGCCGGTGATATACGCCGCATGCTCGGAACAGAGGAACGCCACGACCCCGGCGATATCCTCCGGCGAGCCGAAGCGTTCCAGCGGGATCTGCGCCGACAGCGCGGCCACCGCCTCGGGCGTCATGGCGTCGGTCATGTCCGTCGTGATGAAGCCCGGCGCCACGACGTTGCAGAGGATGTTCCGGCTGGAGAGCTCTTTGGCGACCGACTTGCTCAGACCGATCAACCCCGCCTTGCTGGCGGCGTAGTTCGCCTGGCCCTTGTTGCCGATGATGCCGACGACGGACGCAATGTTGATGATCCGGCCCCACCGCCGCTTCATCATGCCGCGCTGGGCAGCGCGGATGGCGATGAAGGCGGACCGCAGGTTGGTGTCGAGCACCGCATCCCAATCTTCGTCCTTCATGCGCAGCATCAGATTGTCCTTCGTGATGCCGGCGTTGTTGACCAGGATGTCCAGCGACCCGAACGCATCCTCCACGGTCTGGACGAGCATCGTCACGTCTGCCGGGACACTGATGTCGCAGGCGAAGCCGCGCGCTTCACCGAGCTCCTCGGCGACGGCCTCCGCCTTGGCGAGATCGCGACCGACGACGGCGACCCTGGCGCCGGAGGCGACCAGCTGCTTGGCGATCGCCTTTCCGATGCCACGCGTGGAGCCGGTGACGAGGGCGACTTTACCGGTGAGGTTGAAGGGCATGATTTTGGAAGGCAGATGGGGGATGGCGGAGAGCGGATAGATGCGGGATGCGGGGGATGCGGAGGATGCGGAGGATGCGGAGGATGCGCGGGATGCGCGGGAAGCGCGGCGCGTCTCCCCCGCTCTGGTCTCACATCTTCATGAGCGCTTCGACCTCGGCGACAGTGCCGCAGGTCATGGTCTTGCAGTCGGGGGCGAGGCGCTTCACGAGGCCCGACAAGACCGCGCCGGGGCCCATCTCCACAAACGTCGTACCCGGGAACCGTTGTGCCACGCTGCGCACCACATCCACCCAGCGCACCGGTGACGTGAGCTGGCGAAGGAGGACATCGCGTGCGCCGGCGGCGCTGGTCACCGCCTCAGCCGTGACGTTGCTCCAGACTGGCATGGTCGGCTCGCTCCATGCTGCGGCGTTCAGCGCCGTGCCGAGCCCTGCCGCGGCGGGCTGCATGAGCGGGCTGTGAAAGGCGCCGCTGACCTGCAGACGCATCGCGCGCTTCGCACCGGCGGCCTTCGCCAGCTCCATCGCGGCCTCCACCGCCGCGACCTCACCCGAGATGACGATCTGCTCGGTGTTGTTGTAGTTCGCCGGGACACACACGCCCTGCGCCGACGCCTCGCGGCAGATCTCCTCGATCGGACGCTGCAGCTCGCCGAGGATGGCCGCCATGGCACCGGGCACCTGCACACCGGTCTCGTACATGAGCTCGCCACGCCGACGCACCAACTTCACGGCGTCTTCGAGCGGGAGCGCGCCTGCGGCGTGATACGCCGAGAACTCGCCGAGCGAGTGCCCGGCGGCGCCCTGCACCTTCGCGCGCAGCGAGTCGCCCACTACGGCCCACACGGCCGCGCCGTGCGTGAGCAGCGCAGGCTGTGCGTTGTGCGTGAGGGTCAGCTCCTCAGCCGGTCCCTCGAAGCACAGCGAACTGAGCGGCGCGGCGAGCACGGCATCTGCGCGCGCGAACACCTCACGCGCCTGCGGGAACGCCTCGGCGAGGTCCTTCGCCATACCGGGCTTCTGCGACCCCTGACCCGGAAAAAGCAGGAAGTACATGGGAGGAGAAGTGAGAGGGGGAAACGAGCGAGACAGCAGGAGCGGAAGTCACGCCAGAAGATGGTCACCGCCGCACATCTCCCCTCTCCCCTCTCCCTTCTGCCGTTCTAGAACCGCACGACCATCGAGCCCCAGGTGAACCCGGCACCGAACGCGACGAACATCACGTTCATGCCCTCCTTGATCCGCCCGGTCTCCTGCGCTTCGCTGAGCGCGATCGGGATGGAGGCGGCCGACGTGTTGCCGAACCGATCGACGTTCACGAACACCTTCTCCATCGGGATGCTCGCATGTTTGGCGGTCGCTTCGATGATGCGGATGTTCGCCTGGTGCGGGATCAGCAGGTCGATATCGGAGGCCGAGAGCTTCGCACCGTCCAGCGCGCGATCCGCCGCGTCCGCCATGGAGCGCACCGCGTTCTTGAACACCTCGCGACCGGCCATCTGGATCCAGTGCGAACCCTCGAGGATGATCTCGGGGGTGATCGGCGCAGCGCCGGCCCCCTTGGGGCGATGCAGCAGGTCGGCGAGCGTGCCGTCCGAGCGCATGTACGCGGACAGGATGCCGCGCCCCTTGGTGCTACGCCGGACGACCGTCGCGCCCGCGCCGTCGCCGAACAGGACACAGGTGTTGCGATCCTTCCAGTTGATGATGCGCGAGAGCACCTCGCCGCCGATCACGAGGATCGTCTCGTAGTTGCCGGTGGCCATGAGCCCCTCGGCGACCTGCATGCCGTACAGCCATCCGGAGCACGCCGCGTCGATGTCGAACGCGACGGCGCGCGTAGCACCGAGTGCGGCCTGCACTTCCACCGCGCCCGCGGGCAGCAGCCGGTCGGGGCTCGCGGTGCCGAGGATGATCGCGTCGAGCTCGGCCGCGGTGACGCCAGCGCGCTGCATCGCCGTACGGGCCGCTTCCGTGCTGATGCTCGTGAGGTTCTCGGTCGCATCGGCGATGTGCCGTTCCCCGATGCCGGTCCGCTCGCGGATCCACTCATCGGACGTGTCGATCCCGATGGACGCGAACTCCGCGTTGGTGAAGATGCGCTTGGGGACGGCATGTCCCGTAGCGGCGAGCATCGCGATCGGTCGCTTCACTTGGCGAGTTGCTCCCCGATATGGTGGCTCATGCGTGATTCCACGGCGCGCAGACCCGCCAGCACGCCGTTCATGATCGCTTCCGGACTCGACTTGCCGTGGCAGATGATGCTCACGCCCTTCACGCCGAGGAGCGGCGCACCGCCGTACTTCGCGTAGTCGAGCGAATGCACGACCTCGCCGAGCTGCTGCTTGGTCACGCCGGCCTTCATCATCATGCCGAAGAGCATCGGGGCGACCGACTCGTAGAACTTGAGCAGGACGTTGCCGGTGAACCCGTCGCAGACGACGACGTCGATCGGGCCGCGATCGCAGGCACCTTGGGGGATGTCGCGTCCCTCGACGTTGCCGATGAAGTTGAGCCCCGACGTAAGGAGCAGTTGGTGCGCTTCCTTCACGGCCGCGTTGCCCTTCTCCGCTTCCTCGCCGACCGAAAGCAGCCCGACGGCGGGATTCTCGCGCCCGAGGATGTCTCGCGCGTACACGTGGCCGAGCCGTGCGAACTGCACGAGTTCGGCTGCCGAGCAGTCCACGTTGGCACCGGAGTCGAGCACGACGACTGGCTTCTTCGCGGTCGGGAAGACCGTACCGATCGCCGGGCGAGAGAGGCCCTCGTGCAAGCGGAGGAAGACGGTGGACGCTGCCATCTGCGCGCCGGTGTTGCCGGCGGAGACGAAGGCATCGGACTTCCCCTCGGCCTGGAGCTTGATCCCGACGGTCATCGACGAATTGGGCTTCCCGCGGACGGCGACCGAAGGCTTGTCGGTCATTTCGATGACGTCCGGGGCGTCGATGATCTCCAAACGCGTCGCCGCTTCGACCAAGAGGGCCGGAGCGGCGGCGAGCTGCGCATTCAGCTGCTCGCGGATGACGCTTGCGCGTCCGACGAGCTGGAGGTGATGCGCGGAACCCAGTTCTTGGATCACCATCAGTGCGGCCGCGACAGGCGCCGCCGGAGCGTGGTCGCCCCCCATCGCATCCAGGGCGATGCGAGCCATGGGGTTAGGCGTCGCGGGCCGCGACTCGCTGCTCGCCGGCGTAGAAGCCGCAGCTCTCGCACACATGGTGCGGGCGCTTCATCTCGCCACACTTCGGGCACGCTTGGATGTTGATCGCCGGGGCGACCTTATGGGTGTTACGCGCGCGCTTCTTGCGCTTGGATGTGCGGCGCTTCGGGACGGCCATCGGGAACCTGCCAGGTGGAGTGAATCAGGATGCGGATGAAGTACAGCTGCAGGGGCCGGCGTTGAGATCAGCACCACACGTCGGACAGAAGCCTTTGCAGTCTTCTCGGCACAACGGCAGTGCGGGTGTCTCGAGCAACCACTGTTCACGGAGCGCGGGCCGAAGATCCAACACCGTTCCCAGATCACCGATCGGGAAGACATCGGGTTCGTCCGCGTTCTCGTCGTCGGCGTCGGCGAAGATGAAGTGAGCGTCGCCGCTCACCGGGATCTCCACCGGCACCAGGCAGCGGCGGCACTCTCCAGCCGCGATGCCGTGGAAGCCACCGCTGAAGTAGAACCGACCACTCCCTGCCCCACTCAATCGCCCTGTGACCTTCAGCGGTTGAACGGGTCGCGCATCGCCCGCCAGCCAAACCGGATCGTCGGGAGCGAGTTCGCCAGAGACCTGGACTGCGCCCTGCGATAAAGTGCGGATGTCGAACGACAGCATAGCACTGAAAGCTATGGCGCTCGACCAAGGGGGTCAAGGGTCCAAACTACGGACTGGCAGGGACTTAGGAAGGGCAGATGGTGGGACGTGGACGAAGGACGGAAGAACGTCGCTGGGACGGGGCCGACGCTTACGCCAGGTCCGCTTCGGCGAAGAAGAAGCGGCTCTCGCGAACGGCGTTCTCGTCCGAGTCCGAGGCATGGATCGCGTTCTTGCCCTTGGACTCCGCGTAGAGCTTGCGCACGGTGCCGGCAGCGGCCTCCGCGGGGTCGGTCGCACCGATGGCGTCACGCAGCGCCGAGACGGCGTCGGCCTTCTGCAGGATGAATGGCATGCAGGGGGCCGAGCTCATGAAGTCCACGAGTTCGCCGTAGAACGGGCGGCCTCGGTGTACCGCGTAGAACTCCTCCGCCTGCTTCTTGCTGAGGTGCATGACGCGTGCGGCCTTGAGCGTGAAGCCCTGGGCCTCGAGGTGCGCGATGATCTTGCCCGCCTTGCCAGCGTTGAAGGCGTCGGGCTTGATGATGGAGAACGTGTAGTTGAGGGACATCGGGTTCTAGGTTGGGATGGTTTTACTGCAACGGCTGGTCACCACAGAGGGCACAGAGAACGGCAAGAGACAACTACCTACTTCTTCAACACAGGGAGCACAGGGAACACAGGGGAAACGCGAGCCCCCTGAGCCCCTGTGGTGAACGTCGTCGTAGTTCTTTGCCGTTCTCGGTGCTCTCTGTGTCCTCGGTGGTCAATGCAGTTACTTGAGCCGCGCGCGAATGAGTTCAACGAAGTCCATCGGCCGCTTCGCGATACCCATGCCCGCGGCCGCGAACGCTTCGAGCTTCTCCGCGGCGGTGCCCGACGACCCGGAGATGATCGCGCCGGCGTGGCCCATACGGCGGCCTGGCGGTGCGGTCTGACCGGCGATGAAGCCGACCACCGGCTTCTTCATGTGCTTCTTCACGAACTCGGCGGCTTCCTGTTCGTCGGTGCCACCGATCTCGCCCATCATCGCGATCGCCTTGGTGGCCGGATCCTTCTCGAACGCCTCGAGGCAGTCGATGAAGTTGGTGCCGTTGATCGGATCACCACCGATGCCGACGCAGGTCGTCTGACCGATGCCGGCGCGGGTGAGCTGATAGACGACTTCGTAGGTCAGCGTGCCCGAGCGCGACACCACGCCCACTGGGCCCGGCGTGCAGATACGACCCGGGATGATGCCGACCTTCGCTTCACCCGGCGTGATGAGCCCCGGGCAGTTGGGGCCGATGAGCCGCACACCCTTCTCCTTCACGAACGGATACACCTTCGTCATGTCGAGCACCGGCACACCCTCGGTGATGCAGACCACGAGCTGCACGCCGGAGGCGGCCGCTTCCATGATCGCATCGGCCGCGAACGGCGGCGGCACGTAGATCACGCTGGTGTTCGCACCGGTCGCCTTCACGGCGTCGGCGACCGTATTGAAGATCGGCACCGTGCCCTCGAACTTCTGGCCGCCCTTTCCCGGCGTGACACCGGCGACGACCTGCGTGCCGTACTCCATCATCTGCTTCGCGTGGAAGGAACCGTCGCGGCCCGTGATCCCCTGGATCACCAGTTTGGTGTTCTTGTCGATGAAGACGCTCATGCGGCCTTCCCTCCCTTCGCGAGCGCAACGGCTTTCTGCACCGCCTCGTCCATGTCGCTCGAGGCGGAGAACCCGTTCTCCGTCAGGATCTTCATCGCGATCTCCTCGTTCGTCCCGGTCAGCCGGATCACGATCGGCACCTTGAGCGGGTTGGTCTTGGTCGCGGTCACGATGCCGTTCGCGACGTCGTCCGTGCGCGTGATGCCACCGAAGATGTTGAAGAGGATCGCCTTCACGTTCGGATCAGCGGTGATGATGCGCAGCGCACTGACCACCTTCTCCGGGTTCGACGAGCCGCCGATGTCGAGGAAGTTCGCGGGCTCGCCGCCGTAGTACTTCACGAGGTCCATCGTCGCCATCGCCAAGCCGGCGCCGTTGACCACACAACCGACGTCGCCGTCGAGCTTGATGAACGTGAGGTTCGCGTTGCGGGCATCCACCTCACTCGGCTCCTCGCTGCTTTCGTCGCGCAACGCGGCGATGGCCGGGAGGCGGTCGAGTTCGTTGTCGTCGATCACCATCTTGCCGTCGACGGCGACGAGTTCACCCTGCGGCGTGACGACGAGCGGGTTGATCTCCGCCAGCGAGCAGCCGCTCGCCATGAACGCGGCATAGAGCTGCTGCATGATCTTGCCGGCCGCACGCGCCAGCTTCACGTCGTCGTACAGGAAGAAGCCCATGCGCATGGCGTCGTACGTGGGGAGTCCGTAGCGGACGTCGACCGGCACGTAGAGGATCTTCTCGGGCGTCTCAGCCGCGACCTGTTCGATGTCGATGCCGCCCGCGGCGGACACCATGAACACCGGCTTCTTCGTCGCGCGGTCGACGATGATGCCCACGTAAGCCTCGGTGCCGATGTCGGCAGCGACGGTCACGAGCACCTTCTCGACGGTGAGCCCCTTGATCTGCATGCCGAGGATGGCCGTGGCCTTTTCCTTCGCATCCGCCGGAGTCTTGCAGAACTTCACGCCACCAGCCTTGCCGCGGCCGCCGGCATGCACCTGCGCCTTCACCATGACCGCCGTGCCGTACTTCTTGGCGATCGCCTCGGCCTCGGCGGGCGTCGTCGCGACCTCGCCGGGCGGGATGTTCACACCGTAGCCGCGGAGGATCTCCTTGGCCTGATATTCGTGGATGTTCACACGCACTCCAAAAGGGGGGTGACTGAGAGCCCATAAAGCTAGCGGAACCAACGAGCGGAGCGGTAGGACTCTCAGCGGCGCAGCAGTCGCCCCAGCGCGTCCACGGCCTCACCGTAGGCACGCCAGTCGCCGCGACGCTGCGCACGCAGCATCTGCTCGTACACGAGGAGCGCCTGGGCGCGAATACGGTCGCTGCTCTCGGTGGCTCCGAGGGCCGTGGCCGAGGCGCCGAGTGCTTGCGCGAGCGTCGGACCGTGGCGACGCTCACCGCGACGCAGCGTGGTGACACCGAGGAGTCGCGGCGGACCGTCCGGCGGCCATTCGTAGAAACTCTGAACGAACAGATTGCCGGCGGCCGTCGGGATCGACTGCACCCGGCCGCGACGTGAGTTGGGAAGCGTCCGCCCCATGCCAGCCGCGTCGGCGCTCTCCTGCAGGTCTTCGAGGATCGACTCCCAACTCTGCCCCTGTTCCGGCGGAAGCAGGATCGTCCGCGGCCGCACCCCGCCCACGGACACGAGCAGTCCCACGACCCGTTCCTGCCCGAGGACCGGGACGCCCCAGCCGAGGGCACCCTCCGGTGTGGCCTGGAACAGGGTCGGCGGACCGGGCGTCAGGTCCGCATCGGCGTCGTCGATGCGCGCGAGCGAGCGGATGGGCACGGTATCGCCCGCGACCCCGGTGCGGCCGAGCATCGCGCCTTGCACGAGCGTCCAGTCCGTTGCGGGAGGCAACGCGATGGTCATCCAGCGAGGTGCGTCGGCGCGCTCGACGAACAGCGACGGGAATCGCGCCATCCACGCACGCATCACCGGTTCCGGCGAGTCGATCGCCAGCAGTGTGACACCGCCGGACTGCGCCTGCACGATGGCAGTGGCCGCATGATGCACGTAGTGCGCGGGCTCCCGGGCGAAGAGCGTTCGAACGGCCAGCGGATACTCGCGCGCACGGACGAAGAGCTCGAAGACCCAGTACAGCGAGTCGCCACGCACGATCGGCGTGATCGTCTCCCCAGGCGTGAGGAAGGGCGCGATCCGCGCGACGCGATTCACCGCGTCGCGATGGGTCACGATGCGCGGCCGCGGGGCGATCGGCTCGACGGCCAGCAGGCGCGGGTTCTGCTGATCCCAGGCATGTGCGAGTCGCTCTGGTCCCGACTCGAACGGCGGCGCGGCGAGGCGCCCCGCGGTATCGGCGACCAGCACGTAGCGCGGTGCGCCCGGATAGACGAGGATGCCCGAGAGCGCATCCGCGGCGTCCATACTGCCGGCGCCTGGCGCGCCTGCGTCGGCCGTACCCGCCGAGAAGACATCCGCCGGCCAGCGCGCTCCGGTGGGCGCTCCGGTCGGCGCGCCGCGCAGCAGGAGTGCTTCGAGTCCCAAGCCGTTCACCCGCCATGCGAAAGCCGCCACATCGGTGCCTCGGCGCTCCCGCTCCACGTAGCGCATCAGCGCCGCGGGGTCCCAGCTACTCGCACGCCGAGCGAGCTCAGCGTCGGACATGCGCGGGATCGGCAGGGTGTCAGCCGTCGCGATGCGGTCGACACCGTAGGCGCGACGCGAGAAGAGGATCGACGCATTCTGATACGGACGCCGCCGCGCCGGGGACGCTGCCGTCTCGTCGGCGAAGGTCGGGAGGACGATGTGCGCGACCGGTCCGCCGACCAGCAGCATCGTGAGCAGGACGAATGCCAGTCTCGTGGCCCCGCGCCACGTCGCCCAGACGAAGACGGCCGCGACGGGCATCGCGGCGAACGACGCGACGGTGAGATACGGGAGCAGCAGCCGGTGATCGACCACGCCGAACGGACGCGCCTCGAACACGAAACGGTTGTACCCGCTCCCGACGCTCAGCAAGCCGAATCGGTCGAGCCGCCAATCCCACGCCACCAGCAGGATCGCGAGACCGACCAGGATCCCCAGATGCCGTCGCACCCATGTCGAGACATAGAGCCCACCGTCGCCCCATCGCACACTCGGCGTCGCCAGATACACGACCAGCACCGCGATGGAGACGGCCACATGCAGCGTGGTCAGGAGCGCGAACAGCCAGCGCTCGAACGGAAGCCACGTGACGTAGAAAGACAGGTCGCGATCGAGATAGGGTTCGATCTCGCCGAAGGGCAGTGCGTTGAACGCGAGTGTGATCGCGGTCCAGTCGTGATCGACCGCCGCAAAGAGCGCGGCGAGCCCGAGGGCCAGGCTGAACGCCCCTGCGGTGAGCCAGCTCGACGGGACCTGCTCGCCGATCTCGAGGTTCCCGACCCGCCGTGGCAACACCAGCGAGATGATCGACCGCCGCACGGCGATGAGATTCGCGAGGGCCACCACGAAGGCACCGAGGAAGACGACGAGCCGCACACCGCCCGACATCACGGCCTGCACCCGCCACACGGCCTCGGTGCCGAGCGCCCGATGGAACGCCCAGTCCGCATACATCCCTGCGACCCAACGCCCGACGAGGAGCGTGAGCGCCAGTCCCGCGACGAGCCAGAACAGGCCGCGCCGCGCCGTCACCTCAGTGCCCGGTGCCCGGAGTGACGTCCACGCCGCGCGCGATCAGCCAGCCCTCGACTTCGCTGCGGATGCTCGCCAAGCGTTCCGGCGTGTCGGCCTCGAACCGCATGACGAGGATGGGCTGCGTGTTCGAACTGCGAATGAGGCCCCAGCCGCCGTCGAACAGGATGCGCACGCCATCGACGTCCGAGACCTTGTAGCGCGAGGCGAAATGTTTGAGCGCCCCGGCGACGATGGTCTCCTTCTTGTCGTCGGCGCAATCGATGCGCAGTTCAGGCGTGGACACAAAGCGGGGCACGTCGGAGAGCAGTTGCTCCACCGACCGGCCGGCGTCGGCGACGATGCGCATGAGGCGCGCCGCCGCATACAGCGCATCGTCGTGACCGTAGAATCCCTCGGAGAAAAACATGTGGCCCGACATCTCACCCGCGATCGGCGCGTGGAGTTCCTTCATCTTGTCCTTGATCAGCGAGTGCCCTGTCTTCCACATGACCGCTTTGCCACCGGCCTTCTCGATGCCGTCGGCGAGCGCCTGCGAGCACTTCACGTCGAAGATGATGGGCTGGCCCTTGCCGGTGCGCGAGAGCACGTCACGCGCATAGAGCAGCAGGAGGTAGTCACCCCAGATGATGGTCCCTCGGCCGTCCACGATCCCGATCCGGTCCGCGTCGCCGTCGAACCCGATGCCCATCTCGCTGCCCGTCGCACGGACGCTGGCGATGAGATCCTGGAGGTTCTCGACGACGGTCGGGTCGGGATGATGGTTCGGGAACGTGCCGTCGCTCTCGGCGAAGAGCATGGTGGCCTGGACGCCGAGGGCCTTGAACAACTGCGGGGCGACGACCGCACCCGCGCCGTTGCCACAGTCGATGACGACCTTCATGGACTTGGGTAGCGGGCCGATGCGCGCGACTATGTCGGTGACATAGCGATCGATCACCGCCTCGTGCCGGACGCTGCCCGAACCGTTCGGGAACGTGCCGCGCGCGATGAGGTCGCGCAGATGCGTGATGCCTTCGCCGTGGAGGCTGCCGGTGCCGATGCAGCACTTGAAGCCGTTGTACTGCGGCGGATTGTGCGAGCCCGTGATCTGGATCCCGGCGACGACCGGAAGCTGGTGCAGGCTCCAGTAGAGCAGCGGGGTGGGCACGACGCCGATGTCGATGACGTCGAGGCCTGAGGTGGTCAGTCCCTTCACCAACGCGTCGCGCAGCGCGTCACCGCTCGGGCGGTTGTCACGGCCCACGGCGACCGCCCCGCTCAGTCCTCGCTCCGCGAGAAGCACCGCATACCCGCGACCGATCGCTTCGGCGGCCTCGACCGTGAGGTCCTTGCCGTAGATGCCGCGGATGTCGTACTGGCGGAAGATGCCGGGAGAGATCATCGGAGGAGTTCGGTCAGAGGGGGTGGAGGATAGCCAACGGGGCGCCGACGAGGGCGCCCCGCGGGACCACGTGGGACCACGACGGCTGCACCGTCTAAATCTACTGCGGCAACCGAGGGCGGCCGATGTCGAGCGCCGCCGAGTACGGGTAGAGCCTGAATCCGTTGCTCCCCGCGACCTCGACCAAGCGCGACGGGAAGAGCCCGAGCGCGAGGATGAGCACAGCGGTCACCACAAGAACGGAGCGCGTAAGACCACCGACCGGCCCCGGCACGCGTCCGCCCTCCGGCCGCGGCTTCATGAACATCACGCGGACGATCTGCAGGTAGTAGCCCGCCGAGATCACCGAGGTGAGCACGAGGATGACGGCCAGCGACGTGAGGCCGGCCGGCGACGCGATGGCCGCCTGCAGCACGTACCACTTCGCGAAGAACCCGACACCACCGAAGACCGGGAAACCGAGGAGCGCGAGCAGGTACACCGACATCGCCACCGCGAGCCATGGACGGCTGTGCCACAGGCCATCGTACTCGGCGATCGGGGCATCGGTGTCCGATCCCTGCAGTGTCGCGACCACCGCGAACGCCCCGAACGTCGCCAACGTGTACGCGAGGACGTAGAAGGTGAACGCCGTGCTGGCCAGCGAGGATGAGGAGGTCACTGCGACGAGCAGATACCCGGTGTGCACGATGCTCGAATAGGCGAGCATGCGCTTGATGTTCTTCTGCGACAACGCCACGACGTTGCCGACGACCATCGTGATGACCGCCAGCCACCACGTCGCGATGCCCCAGCCCTGGAAGGCGTAGTAGAACGCGTCGTACCAGATGCGCAAGAATGCGGCGAAGGCGGCCGTCTTGACGGTGGCGGCCATGAACGCCGTGATCGGGGTCGGCGCGCCATCATAGACGTCGGGGGCCCACATATGGAACGGCACCGCCGCGACCTTGAAGCCCATTCCGACGAGCATCAACCCGATGCCGATGAGCATCATCGGGTTGTTCACGAGATTGTACTTCTGCACCGCGAGCCCGATGTTCTCGATCTGCGTCTCGCCCGTCGCGCCGTAGACGAGCGCGATGCCGTAGAGCAGGAATCCGGTCGCGAACGCCCCGAGCAGGAAGTACTTGAGTGACGCCTCGGCGGAGCGCACGCTGCGGCGGTTCAAGCCCGCGAGCACGTACACCGCGACGGACATGATCTCGATGCCGAGGAAGATGACCATGAGGTCACGCCCCGCAGCGAGGATCATCATGCCGGCGGCCGCGAACAACACGAGCACGTGCGATTCGGGATGCGTGATGCCGTCACGCCGGTTGTGCTCGATCGCCAACGCGATGGTCCCGAGCGCGCCGAGGAGCACGACGAGATCGACCAGCCAGCGGAATCCATCGACCGCGATGACGCCACCGGGCGAGCCGGCTACGCCGCGCACCATCATGAAGATCACCGCGCCGATCGTCCCGACGATCAACGCCATCGCCCCGAGGCCGACGAGCCGCTGGTGTTCGTCCGACTCGGGCCGCCACGCCGCCACGAGCATCAGGATCATCGCGCCGCCCATGAGCAGCAGATCCGGGAGGAGCGCAGCCATCAACTGGCCGGGGATATTGAGATCGAAGGTCATCTTAGCGTCCCTGCTGCGCAGCGGCGGAGGCGGCCCGCGTATTGATGAGCGTGGGACTGGTCCGCGCGGCTTCAACGGCGCGCACCATCCGCGTCGCGGCGGCCTCGGTCTTGTTGAGCAACGGTTTGGGGTAGACGCCGAGCCAGACGATCGCGATGAGCAGCGGTGTCAACAGGCCGATCTCGCGCCAGTTGAGGTCGTTGCCCTTCAACGCCTCGTTCTCCGGTTTGACGAGCGGATTGTAGATGATCCGCTGCACCGCCCACAGGAGATAGGCCGCCGCGAAGATCACGCTGGTCGCCGCGACGAGGGTGAAATACGGCTGCGTGGGGAACGAGCCGATCAGCACGAGGAACTCGCCGACGAAGCCGTTGGTCCCCGGCACGCCGATGGAACTGAGCGCGACGATGGTGAGGCAGACCGCGAAGATCGGCATGACCTTGGCGATGCCGCCGAAGTCCTCGAGTTGCCGCGTGTGCCGTCGCTCATAGATCATGCCGATGAGCAGGAAGAGCGCGCCCGTCGAGATGCCGTGACTGATGGTCACCACCAGGGCACCCTGCATCGACTCCACGGTCATCGCGAAGATCCCCAGCATGACGAAGCCCAGGTGCGACACCGACGAGTAGGCGACGAGCTTCTTGAAGTCCGGTTGCACGAGCGCGACCAATGCGCCGTACACGATCCCGATGACCGCGAGCGAGAGCATCACCGTGCGCACGGTCGGGTGCATGGCGATCTCCGGGAACATCGGCACGGCGAAACGGACGAAACCGAAGGTGCCCATCTTGAGCATGATCGCCGCAAGGATGACCGAGCCGGCCGTCGGCGCTTCGACGTGCGCGTCGGGCAGCCATGTATGGAACGGGAACATCGGCACCTTCACCGCGAACGCGAGCGCGAACGCGATGAACAGATAGAGTCCGCCCGGCACCGCGGCGGTGCGCGTCATCTGCAGCACCGCGTCGTAGCTGAAGTTCGGACCCTGTCCCTGCCCCGCCATCAGGCCGAGGAAGATGATGGCGACGAGCATGAGCAACGAGCCGACCATCGTATAGAGGAAGAACTTGAGGCTCGCATACAGCCGGCGCTGACCGCCCCAGATGCCGATGATGAGGTACATCGGCACGAGCATCACTTCCCACATCACGTAGAAGAGCGCGAGGTCCAGCGCCATGAACACGCCGAGCATGCCGGTGGTGAGCACGAGCAGCAGCGCGTAGTACGACGCGGTCTTCTCGCGGATGCTGGTCCAGCTCCCGAGCACCGCCAGCGGCATCAGCAGCGTGGTGAGCAGCACGAGCATCAGCGAGATGCCATCGAGTCCGAGCGTGAAGCGTACGCCCCACTGGGGGATCCACGCCGCATCCACGTAGGCCTGCCAGTCCGACGAGCTCACGTCCACCGACCACCACAGGCCGAGCGAGAGCACGGCTTCGGCGAGGAAGATCCACAACGCCAAGGAGCGCGCCGAGCGCATAGCGGCGTCGGCGTCGGCCTTGGTGGACGAGCCCTGCACGAGCAGCAAGAGCGCGCCGATGAGGGGCAATCCGAGGAGCGCCGGGAGGATCCAGCTGTTGTAAGCCATTCCGTCGAGGAACTGGGTCATGGTCGATGGCCTCAGCGGAAGGAGAAAGCGGAGAGCACGCCGAGCACACCGATCAGCAAGACCCACGCGTAGGTGCCCACGCGACCACTCTGCAGCTGCGACCCGATCCAGCCCGCGAACCGGGCGAGGAGGGCCGTGCCGTTGACCATGAGTCCATCGATGAGTCCGGTGTCGATCCCCTTCCACAGCAGCGTCCGGGAGACACCGAGCGTGGGCTGTACGACGGCTTTGTCGTAACCCTCGTCCACGTACCACTTGTTGAGCAAGGTCTTCTCGATGCCGGTCTCGGGGGTCGCGTCCTTGGCCGGCACGAGGGCCTCCGGCTTGAGGCGCGCGAAGGCGATGGCGATGCCGATCACTGCGATGGCGATAGCGCTGCCGATGAGCACGTACTCCGTCGAATGCGAGAGATGCGCCGCTTCACCATGCGTCACGAGCAATGTGCCCTGCCCGACCACTGGCTCGAGCCAGTGGTGGAGGACCTCTTTCGGTCCGAACGGGGAGATCGCCGGCAGATTGACGAATCCACCCACTGCCGAGAGCACGCCGAGGACGATCAGCGGCCCGGTCATGATCATCGGCGCTTCCTTCAGGTGTGCCTGCTCCGCATTCCCCGACCGATTGGGGCCGTGGAAGGTGTAGATCATCATGCGCGTCATGTAGATCGCGGTCATGAGTGCCGCCGCGAGCCCGAGCGCATACACGCCGTAGAGGACCACGGAGCCCGGGATGCCGAGCCAGGTCGCATCGGCGAGTGTGGAGCCATGCGTGCGCGCGAAGACCGACGCGAGGATCTCATCCTTGGAGAAGAAGCCCGAGAACGGCGGGATGCCGGCGATGGCCAGCGTCGCGATCCACATGAGGGAGGACGTGATGGGCATGTACTTCTTGAGCCCACCCATGTTGCGCATGTCCTGCGCGTCCTCATGGTTGTGCGTCGCGTGATACGCCTGGTGCATGGCGTAGATCACCGAGCCGGAGCCGAGGAACAGCAGCGCCTTGAAGAACGCATGGGTCATCAGGTGGAACACACCGGCCGTGTACGCGCCGACCCCCACCCCGACGAACATGTAGCCGAGCTGCGAGACGGTGGAGTACGCGAGCACCTTCTTGATGTCCCACTGCTTGAGACCGATGGTGGCCGCGAAGACCGCCGTGAGCGCGCCGACCACCGCCACCGTGAGCTGGGCCGCAGGGGCCATCGCGAACAGCGTGGCGCTGCGCGCGACGAGGTACACACCCGCCGTCACCATCGTCGCCGCGTGGATGAGGGCCGAGACCGGCGTCGGGCCTGCCATGGCGTCCGGCAACCACACGAAGAGCGGGATCTGCGCCGACTTGCCTGCGGCACCGAGGAACAGGAACAGGCAGATCGTCGTCGCGAGTGCGCCGCCCATCACCAACTCACCGGCGGCCGCGCCGACTCCCGTGAACGACAGCGTGCCGAAGTTCGCGAACATCAGGAACATCGCCACGAGGAATCCGAAGTCACCGATGCGGTTGACCACGAACGCCTTCTTGCCCGCGTCCGCATTGGCCTTCTCGCTGAACCAGAAGCCGATGAGCAAGTAGGAACAGAGGCCCACGCCTTCCCAGCCCACGAACATGAGGGGGTAGTTCGCGCCCATCACCAACAACAGCATGAAGAAGACGAACAGGTTGAGATACGCGAAGTAGCGTGGGTATCCCGGGTCCTCCTGCATGTACCCGACGCTGAACAGATGGATCAGCGTACCGATGCCGGTGATGATGAGGATCATCACCATGGAGAGTTGATCGAGCTGGAACGCGACATCGATCGACAGGCTGCCGGTGGGCATCCACTGGAACAGCGTGAGCACGTACGGCGCATGCATCTCGCCGACCGCGCGCATGGCATTGAAGACGAGCAGCGCGACGACGAACGACAGGGCGAGGACGCCCGGGCCGATCAGCGACACGAGCCCGGCCGCGGGGTGACGCTTCGCGTGCCCGTGGTCATCGTGCGCGTCATGCCCGTGCGCATCGCTGCCGTGTGCGCCATGCCCGTGACCGGCATGCCCGTGGCCGTCATGCCCGTGACCGGCCGCGGACGGGTCTGCCGGACCCGGCGTGCCCGCCGCGCGAAGCGACAGGAAACCGTTGAGCAGGAAGCCGAGCAGCGGCAGCGCCGGGATCAACCAGGCGAGCCGCGCGATGGTGTCAGCCAACGGGTGTCCCGTGGTGGCGTGTTCGGTGGGGAGTTGCATCAGCCCTTCAGCAGGTTGATGTCCTCGAGATTCACCGACTGCCGGTGGCGGAAGATCGCGATGATGATCGCGAGCCCGACCGCGGCCTCGGCGGCGGCGACCGTCATCACGAAGATGACGAACACCTGCCCGGATGCCCCGTACAGCTGCGAAAGAGCGACGAAGGACAGGTTCACGGCATTGAGCATGAGCTCGACGCACATGAAGATGATGATCGCATTGCGCCGGGTGAGGACCCCGACGACACCGATCGTGAAGAGGAGCGCCGAGAGCGCGAGCGACTCAGCGAGCATCGGGACTCCGCTTCTTGCCGATCACCACCGCTCCGACGATCGCCGTGAGCAGGAGCATCGAGGTGAGCTCGAAGGCCAGCAGGTGCTGTTTGAACAGCGGCGCGGCGATGGGTCCGATCACGCCACCGGGGCCGTCGATCCGTTGCGTGGCCTGCGCGCCGGCGAGGGTCAACTGGGCCGGGAACTCCGCCCGCCCCAGCACCATCACCTCGGCGAGCAAGGCCAAGCCGACGAGACCGGCGGTGAGCCGCCCCGCGTTCCCGCGGATGTCGGACATCTCGCTCGGGTGCCCGAGATTGAGCAGCATGACCACGAACAGGAAGACCACCATGATCGCGCCCGCATACACGAGCACCTGGATCGCGCCGATGAACTGCGCGTCGAGGAGCACGTAGAGCGCGGCGAGACAGAACATCACGTTCACCAGCCACATCGCGGCCGCCACCGGGCTCTGGCGCGTCACGAACAGCAACGCGGACGCCACGGCGATGAGGCCGAAGAGATAGAAGTGGAACGAATAGAAGAGCGGATAGAACTCGTTGCCCATCGTCATTCCCCCCGCGGGTGCGCGGGATCCCAGAGCTCGCTCACCGGATGCGTCTGGGCGGTGAGCCGCTCGAGGTCGTACACGAAGCGGGCCCGGTTGAACTCGGCGTTCTCGTAGTGCCGACCCATGTGGATCGCCTCCTCCGGGCAGACTTCCTGGCAGTAGCCGCAGAAGATGCAGCGGAACTCGTCGATCTCGAACACCAGCGGATAGCGGTTGCCTTCCTCATCCTCGCCGGGCACGAGCTTGATGCAGTTCGCCGGGCACACGGTCGGGCAGAGGCCGCAGGCGACGCACTTCGCCTTGCCGTCCTCGGTGGTGAGCATGCGATGTGTCCCGCGCCACCGGGGCGAGAGGTCCCACTTCTCTTCGGGATACTGGATGGTCACGGCATGCGGATCGACGAGATGCTTCAGCGTGAGTGCGAGCCCGCTGAGCGTGGCACGCACATAGCTGACCTCGCGGACCGGTCGCTCCATCACCTTCACGTTGATCGTCATGAGCGGATCTCCCCGGGCGCGAGTGTCGCCCGGCTCTGCGCCACGCTGCGGAGGCGCGCGACGCGCTCCCGCTCGAGTCGCGAATACGCGGGACTGATGAGTCGGCCGCGGTCGAGGATGAAGAACAGCACGCCGAGGAGCACGAAGTTGATGCCCATCAGGGCGCCCTTGAATGCCCAGCCCGTGCGCGAGACCCCCGCCGCGTCGAGCGCCAGCAACGCACTCGCCACGACGACGATGTACGCGAGCGCGACCGGCAGCATGAGTTTCCAGCCCAACGACATCAGCTGGTCATAGCGGAAGCGCGGCAAGGTCCACCGGATCCAGATGTAGAAGAACACGAAGAACAGCACCTTCGCCGCGAACAGCAGCGACGTGAGCCCTGCCTTCGCCACCGTGGCCGGCCCGGTGTTGTCCCACTGCGTGAAGGGGATGTCCCAGCCTCCGAGGAACAGCGTCACGAACATCGCACTCGCGGTGATCATGTTCGCGTATTCGGAGATCGGGAACATGGAGAACTTCATCGCGCTGTACTCGCTATGATATCCCGCGATGAGCTCCGACTCCGCTTCGGGAAGGTCGAAGGGCACGCGGTTGGTCTCGGCGAACGCGGCGACGAGAAACAGGAAGGCGGCGACGGAGAGGAGCAGCGCGTTCCATCCCATGGTCGCCTGCTGCATCACGATCTCGTTGAGCGAGACGTTGCCGGCGATGAGCAGCACGCAGACCGTGCTCATACCCATCGCGATCTCGTAGCTCACCATCTGCGCGGAGGAGCGCAAGCCGCCGAGCAACGCGTACTTGTTGTTGGATGCCCAGCCCGCGAGCACGATGCCGTACACACCGATGGAGGTGATCGCCAGCGTGAAGAGGAAGCCGATCGGCAGGTCGGCGACGATCAGATCGATCCGGCCCCACGGCGTGGGCAGCGGTGCACCGAAGGGAATCACGGCCCACGCGATGAGCGCAGGCACGAACGCGAGGGCAGGCGCGATGACGAACAAGGCCTTGTTCACGTCGCCCGGCATCGTCTCTTCCTTCATGATGTTCTTCACGCCGTCGGCGAGCACCTGGAACATTCCCCAGGGCCCCACGCGGTTGGGCCCATGACGGTCCTGAATCCACGCCGAGATCTTCCGTTCGGCGAGCGTGGTGTACGCGACGCCTACCATGTAGATGGTGAAGATCAGGAGCATCTTCACCACGGTCGCGATGATGAAGACCCAGGTGGACGGCTCGAGCTGCATCGGATCGAGCGGCGGCATCAGGCGACCCCCGCCGTGGCGCCGGCGACGAGTCCGCCGCGGAGCCCAATGGTGTCGTATGAGAGCGCCGCGAACGCCGGCTCATGCTTCGCGAGCGCGGCGAAGGTCGCGGCCGGCAGCACGCAGTCGTTGGAATCAGCCCCGAGCGCGGTGGCGAGGTCCGCGAGCGCGTACCAGCTCGGACGCGCGAGGCCGGGTGCGGCCTTCGCCTGCAGGAAGCGCTGCACGCGACCACGCAGGTTGGTGAACGTGCCTTCTTCCTCTGCGACGTTCGCGATGGGCAGCACCACGGCCGGCGTCGGCAAGCCGACCGGCAGCGTGGTCCCGATCACGACGATCGCGCTGGCCTTCTTCGCCGCGCTCACGTCGACGCCGGAGAGCGTGTCGTCGGCCAGGAGGAGCACGTCGCCGTCCTTCAGTCCGGCGAGCGGATCCGCGTCTCGACGCGTGAAGCCGAGGAGCTCGGCGCCGTGCACATTGGGCGCGCGGTCGGCACGCAGCGAGAGATCCTTCACCCCCGGCAGCGGCGCCTCGGGGCCCGTGGCACAACGAAACACACCGTCACCGCCGGTCTGCTTGATGATGCGCTTGAGCAGGAACAGGGCCTCATTGGACAGCCTGGGCGACGCGACCACATAGGCGCGCTTGCCCTTCATCGCCTTGGCCGCCTCGCCGTACGCGATCTCCCAGTCCACCGGGGACAGCACGTCGTGGAGACGGATCTTGGGCGCCTGCACGCGATCCGGCGTGTTCATCCAGTTGTAGTTCAGTCGCCCTTCGTCACACAGATAGAAGTGATTCACCTGATCGTTCGAACGGGGCTTCTGACGCACGATCACGTTGTCACGCGTCTCGAGCACCGAGTTGCAGCCCTGCGAGCAGCCGGTGCACACGGACGCGGTGCGATCGAGTTCCCACGCACGCGCCTTGTTGAGGAAATCCTTGGACACCAAGGCACCGACCGGGCACAGGTCAATCACATTCGCCGCCCAGGGCTGCGTGAGGTCCGCGTCGGCCGCCTTGCCGATGGTCGCGCGGTCTCCGCGCTCGGAGACACACAGGACCGGTTCCTGATGCACGTCGTCCATGAAGCGCACACAGCGCGTGCAGAGGATGCAGCGGTTGGTGACGTACAGGACGTCTCCGCCGAAATCCTCCACCGGATTGAAGCGCTTGGGTTCGTGGTACCGCGAGTCGGCGCGGCCTTCCTGGAAGGTGTAGTCCTGCAGCTCGCACTCGCCGGCCTGGTCGCAGATCGGGCAGTCGAGCGGATGGTTGATGAGCAGCAGCTCGAGCACACCCTTGCGGGCCTCGAGCGCCTGCTCCGAGTAAACGTGCACGACCTGCCCTTCCGCCACATTCGTCGCGCAGCTGGGCGCGAGCTTGGGCATCTTCTCGACTTCCACCAAGCACATGCGACAGACGCCGGCCACCGGGAGTCCGGGATGGTAGCAGTAGTGCGGGACGAGCACCCCGGCGACCTTCGCCGCCTCGAGGATCGTCGTGCCGTCGGGCACGCTCACCGCGCGCCCCTCGATGGTGAGGTTGATCATCTTCACGTCGGACACGTTAGGCTCCCACCGCGACGGTCGAGGTACGCTTGCCCTTGATGAGGGCCTCGAACTCGCCGCGGAACTTCTTGATGCCGCTGACGACCGGTGCGCCGCAGGAATCGCTGAGCACACAGATCGTCTTGCCGGTCATCGATTCGGAGAGATCGAAGATGGTATCGAGGTCCTCGTACGTGCCGTGGCCTGCGACGATGCGCTCGAGGATCTTGGTCATCCACGCGGTGCCTTCACGGCACTGCGTGCACTGCGCGCAACTCTCATGGGCGTAGAAGCGCGCGATGCGCGCGAGCTGCCGCGGCATCGACTGCGCGTCGTCGAAGATGATCACGCCACCGGAACCGAGCATGGTGCCGAACTCGAGGAAGCCCTCGTAGTCCATCTTCACCTGCTCCGCTTCCTCGATGGTGATCGTCGGCACCGACGAGCCACCCGGGATGAGCGCCTTGAACTTGCGCCCCGGCAGCGGACCGCCGCAGAGATCGTACAGGAACTCCTTGAAGGAGAACCCCATGACGACTTCGTAGTTGCCCGGGCGTTGCACGTTGCCGCAGACCGAGAACAACTTGCTGCCGGTACTCTTGGGCGACGACAAGCACATCGCCTTGTACCACTCGGCGCCGTTGTTGAGGATGTGCGGCACGGCGGCGAGCGTCTCGACGTTGTTGATCGTCGTCGGCTTGCCGAACAGGCCCGACACGGCAGGGAACGGCGGCTTGATGCGCGGATTGCCGCGCTTGCCCTCGAGCGAGTTCATCAGGGCGGTCTCCTCGCCGCAGATGTACGCGCCCGCACCCTTGTGCACCCACACGTCGACCTTCTTGCCGGAACCCATCGCGTTGCTGCCGATGATGCCGGCCGCGCGCGCCTCGGCGAGCGCCTGCTCCATCACGCGGATGGGTTCGGTGAACTCGCCACGGATATAGATGTAGGCCGTGTCGGCCCCGATCGCGTGCGCGCCCACTGCTACGCCTTCGATGAGGGCGTGCGGGGTCCAGCGCATGATCTCGCGATCCTTGAACGTGCCCGGCTCGGACTCGTCGGCGTTGCAGCAGAGGTAATGCTGCTTGCCGTCACCCTGCTTCATGAACGACCACTTGAGACCCGT
>JBJXGK010000053.1:0-6079 GCA_046153705.1 Gemmatimonadaceae bacterium | reverse complement strand
CGGGCGTAGGGCATGGCCCCGAGCATGCGCGCGGCGCCTTCTATGCGGTGGGCGTGGCTCACCACGACATTGCGGTCGTCGGACTCGTACGCGATCTGGAGCGCCGACATGTCGTCGATATCAGCGGCGAGGAACTCACCCAGTGCCGCGCGGAGGACCTCCGGGTCGTCGCCGAGTGATTCCTTGAGCGCCTTGTGACTCAGCGGCGCGGGCAACGTGACCGGCAGCGCGGACGACGCGCTCGGCTTGGCCTCGTCGCCGCTGGGACGTGACGACGGGGGCAACCAGAAGCGCAGCGTCGCGTCGAGTTCCTTCAGCAGGGCCGGCTTGGCGAGGAAGTCGTCCATCCCCGCCTCGACACAGACCACGCGCTGCTCATCGAAGGCGTTCCCACTGAGCGCGATGATGGGCGTGCGACTGAGGGTGGGGTTGCGTTGTTCCTCCGCACGGATGCGACGGGCGAGCGTGAGGCCATCGACCTCGGGCATGTGCAGGTCGGTGAGCACGAGGCCGTAGCGACCCGACTGCCAGGCGTTGAACCCCGACTGGCCGTTGCCGTGCAGCTCCGCCGTGTAGCCAAGCACGCGGAGTTGCTTCTCGATCACGCGTTGCGCGATGGGATGGTCCTCGCAGACGAGGATGAGTCGCCGTTCGGCGACGGCTTCAGCGACGCTGGAGGCCTCGGGTGTGGCCGGGGTGCGGTTCTCCGCGGTCGTGGACGGGAGGTCAGGCTCATCGCGGCCGGCAGCGATGGCCACCGCGCGCAGGGACGCCGAGCGACGGGCGTGGGGTGCGAGGGTGACACCGCCGTCGCCCCGCACTTCGGGGCGGATGCCGGCGCCATCGAACAGGCGGACCAGTTGCGTGTGCCCGGAGACACCCGCCGAGAGACGCGCGCGTACCGCGTGCTGTACTTCGCGCGCGACATCGGCGCCGACGACGATCACGTCGCAGGCCGTACCCTCTGAGACGGCGTTGACCTGATCGGGGTTGACGGTGATGACGGCCGCACCTCGACCTTCGAGCAGCGCACTGAGGAAGCGCGCATCGATATCGACGTCATGCACCACCGCGACCTTGAGTCCGGCGAGCGAGACGCGCATGTCGGTGGTCTCTTCGTGCAGGCGTTCGAAGGGGATCCGCACGGCGACCGCGGTGCCCACACCCGGGAGCGAACGGAGGTCGACCGAGCCGTCCATGAGATCGACGATGCGACGCACGAGGGCGAGACCGAGTCCGGTGCCGCCCACCAAGGTGGTGATGGCGTGTTCGCCGCGCTCGAACGGCGCGAAGAGACGCGGCTGGATCTCGTACGGGATGCCGGGGCCGGTGTCGGTGACCTCGAAGCGCAGCTCGCGATGGGTGTCGTTCATCGACTCCTGGGTGACCGACAAGCGCACCGAACCACGCGAGGTGAACTTGACCGCATTACTGAGCAGATTGCCGAGTACCTGACGCAGGCGCACGGCGTCACCCATGAGCAGCTCGCCGATGCGCGGGTCGACGCTGGCCCGGAGCTTCACGCCCTTCTCCACCGCGGCGGCAGCGTACAGGCCGGCCGTGGACTCGATCACGTCGTCGATGGAGATGGGACGGCGTTCCACCGTCATCTTGCCGGCTTCGATGCGTGAGAAGTCGAGCACGTCGTCGAGGATGCGACGCAGCGTGCGGGCGGAGTCGGAGATGGTCGCCAACTGCTGACGCTGGTCGGCGTCGAGGACCGTGCGGCCGAGCACTTCGATCATGCCGCTGATGCCCGTCATGGGCGTGCGGATCTCATGCGACATGGTCGCAAGGAACACCGACTTGGCGCGCGTAGCCGTCTCGGCTTCTTCCTTGGCGCGACGGAGTTCGCCGGCCTCTTTGCGCTGCTGCGTGACGTCGCTGATGTGGACCGTGAACGCGGCGATACAGCCGGCGACCTGATGCGAGACCGCTTCTTCACGCAGCCAACGCATGCCGCGGCCGGGATGCATCACGCGGTACTCGACCGCGTAGTTCTGCTGCGTGGCCACCGCCTGCTGGCGCGCACGGCGCACGGCGTCGACATCCTCGGCGAGCTGCACCTGTTCGAACGCGTGCAGACCGCTGTAGAGGTCGGACGTCCCGATGCCGGCGATCTCGGGGAGTCGGTTGCCGACGAACGCGACCTCCTGGCGCCCGTCATCAGTGACGCGCCATTGGATGACCGCACCTGGCACACCATCGGCGAGTTCGACGAGGCGCTTGTGGGCGTCGGCGAGCAGTTCGGTGTGTTCGCGGCCTTCGGTGACATCGCGCCAGGAGCCGAGCAGCTCGACGCAGGCACCGACACGCGTGGCGCGTGCCTCGACGCGGATCCAGCGCTCTTCGTCGCGGCGGCGGACGCGGAACTCCTGTTGCCAGCCGACGGCGTCGGCGAAGGCACGTTCGTAGCCTGCACGCACGGCGGCCGCGTCGTCGGGCACGACGGACTCGAATGCGAGCTGCCAATCGTCCGCGATAGCGACGGCGGGCACACCGAGCACGTTGGCCGTGCCGCGACTGACGAACGACACGGTGACGCGTGCGTCCTCGTCGCGGGTGGCCTTGAACACCGCGAGGCCCGGAAGGCCGTCGGTGATCTCGCGCACGAGTGCCTCGGCGGCGGTCACATGAGCGACCGCGCGCTCGGCCGGGTCGACGATGCGGCGGCGGATGACCGACGCGAGCAGCGCGAGCGCCAACCCGCAGCCGAGCACGAGGATGAGGTGCGGGGCGGTACGACGGAGGGTCTCGGCGCGAACTTCGGTGACCGGTACCGCGATGATGGCGCTGAAGCGACTGTCGGTGACCGGAACGGACAGGGCGAACCAGTCGCCGATGCGCTCGAACTCGGGGCCGAGTGTGCTGACGACGTCCTGCAGTGCGGGCGGGACCTCGCGCACCGGCATGAGCGGTTCACCGTCGCGCCGTGTGGCGGCCGCGACCAGTCTCCCTCGCGCGTCGACGAGTGCGGTGAGCGTCGTGATGGGCGCACGGGCATGTGCGAGGCGCGCGAGATAGGAATCGACCTTGACTGTGGCGATGACCGTGGCGGGATACGAACGACGATGCAGCCAGACCGGACGCTCGAGACGCACGACGGGCTCGCCGGTGACGGGATCGGGCCCGACCTGCGCCGACGACACGGACGCGCGCATGTCGAGACCGCTATTGAACACCTCTTGCTGGAACCACGTGGCGAGCGAGGCATCACGCAGACGCACGCGGAGTTGTTCGCCCGCGACATACGGGACCCGCGCGAGTGCGTTGGCCTCGGGCAATGCGATGTACAACCCTTCGACCTCGGCGCTCACGGCGGACTCCGACTCGAGCGCGAGGCGTTGCGCGGGGAGTGCTGCGAGCAACGCGTCGATGGCCTTGCTGTCTTTGCTGGAGCGCGCATTGAGTGCGAGCACGCCACCGACGGCGAGGCGCGTGTTGGCATCGCTGGCGACGAACTCGATGGCGTCGGGGCCGGAGAGCCGCTCGATGCGCAGCGCCCTGCCGGGCTCGCTGTTGATGTCGGCATGGGACTGCATGAGCGTGGCGAGTCGCGTGGCGAGTGCTGCCTGGCGCTCCACGAGCGCGGCGGCGTCGGCGGCGCGCACGTCGACCGCGGTCTCCTCGAGCGCGGCCAGCAGCGTCACCTGCCCGCGCCAGGCGGTCGCGATGCCGAGCAGCAGGAGGGAGACCGCGCCGGCGACGAGGATCGCACGGAGCAGGCGCTTTCGCCCTGCGAAGTCAGTGGCCGAATCGGCGGTGCGTGGCTCGCGCATCAGCGACGCCTCAGGACCCGGCGCGTTCGTTCTGCTGCGCCCAGGCCAGGATGTCGTCGCCGCTCATCGGCTTGGCGATCACGTACCCTTGCGCGTACGGACACTCCAGCGCCTCGAGGAGTGCGAGGTCCTCGATGGTCTCGACTCCTTCGGCGACCGCCGAGAGCGAGAGGCCCGAGGCGAGCTCGAGGAGCGAAGCGAGCACGGCGGTGGCCTTGGGATCGCTCGCGGCCCCGTGCACGAAGCGGCGATCGACCTTCACCTCGGTGACCGGCATGGTCTTGAGCATCTCCATGGAGGCGTAGCCGGTGCCGTAGTCGTCGAGCGAGAGGCCGAACCCGGCGAGGCGCAGGCGCGCGAGCGTCTCGATGGCGAGCGCACGTTCGCGGCTCACGGTGGTCTCGGTGACTTCGACGATGAGGTTCGCGGGCTCGACCCCGATGCCGCGCACCATCGTGGTGAGTCGGTCCGCGAGCGCGGGATCGGCGAGGGCGTTGCCCGGGAGGTTCACCGACACTTTGACCGCGAGGCCGAGTCGTTCCCAGCGTTTGACCCACGTGAGCGACTGCGTGAGCATGGTGGCGCTGAGCGCTTCGATGAGGGGCGTGGTCTCGATGACGGGGATGAACGCACCAGGACTCACGATGCCGTTGGCGGGATGTTGCCACCGGGCCAATGCTTCTACGCCGGCGAGACGACCGGAGGCGACCTCGATCTTGGGCTGGAACCACGGGACGATCTGATCGTTGGCGATCGCGTGGCCGATCTCCTCGGGTGTGTAGAGGGTCATGGGCCCAGCGGTGCGCTTCGCTTCGCGGGCCTTGGCGGCCTCGTGGCTGCGGACCTCGAGCAGGAAGCCGCGCAGTGCGTCGAGCGTGACGGGCTTCGGGATCGCGCCGAGTACCTGAAGGCCGTACATCTTCGCCATCTCGTCGACCGAGCGGAGCACGGCGGGGTCGTGTGCCGAGGTGAGGACCACACGCGGCGCGGAGGCCTCTTGCGAGAGCATGCGCAGGAATGTGATCCCGTCCATGCCCGGGGTCTCGAGGTCGGCGATGACGAGGTCTGGGTTGGAGCGGCGCACAGCCTCGAGGGCTTCATCGCCGGTGGAGGCTTCGACGACGGCCACGTGTCCCAGGCCCATGACCAGCCGGCCGAGCATGCGGCGCTGGAACGGGTGGTCCTCGAGGATCAGCACCGTGAGGTGCTTCGGGTCTCCTTGGCCGTCGCTCACCCCGGGGCGGATCAAGGCCGGGCGCATCCGTTCGCCGGAATGCGCACGCTCGCGCCCCGGGTGAGAGGCTCGGAGATCAGGGGTGAAAGTGATACCGCCTCCCGGACGGTGAGATGCCAGTTTCTTGACCCGAGTATCGGCGTCGAGACAGGGAACTGGAGTCTTCTGCCGCTGCGGAGGCGCGGGCCTATATTATTAGCGGTGCCGAAGAACGCCCCGACCAATTCTCCCAGTGCTCGCCCCCGCAGTGCGGAGGGCGAGGATGCGGAGGGGTCTTCGGGTGCAGCCTCTGGAAGTAGCGGCCCGACCTCGCTGAATCTTGAGTCCGGACCGGCGTCCGCAGCCGCCACAGCCATCGTGGACGCCTACGGCAAGGTGAAGGCGGTGAGCGGGACCTTCGCCTCGGCGCTTCGCATCCGGCGCGAGGAACTGTTCGGACAGCCGCTGCCGACCGTGGCGCGGACCGAAGACCGGCCAGCCTTGGCCCACGCGATCGCCGCCGTGGCGAGCGGAGACTGGCCGCAGTGCTCGCTCGAGGTGCGGTTCCTCCAGCACGGTCGCGATGACCGCCTGGTGCTGCTGCATCTGGCGGCCGACGCACCGCAACGCGTGCGGATCAACGCGACGGACCTCACGACCGAGCGGGAGACGCGCCGCATCCTGCAGGAGTACGAGTCGAGCTTGCGCGCACTCACCGCGCACGCGCTCGACATCTGGGGCCTGGTGAACGACGACGGCACCGTTCGCTCGATGAGCGAGTCGGTGTCGGTGCACCTGGGCTGGACGGCAGCGGAGCTCCACCGTGCGCCGCTGTTCGAGCTGATCCACCCGGATGATCGCGAGACGGCGCGCGAGTTGTTCGTCTCGCTCAAAGCCGATCCCCAAGCGGTACGCTCGGGCGTGTATCGGGTGCGACACAAGGACGGCGGCTACCGCACCCTCGAGTCGACGATGTCGGGGTTCAACCCCGAGGTGTTCAACAACTCGGTGTTCGTGATCAACGCGCGGGACGTGACCGCGCGCGAACGCACCGAGGCCGCGTTGCGCGAGGTGGAGTACCGGTTCT
>JBJXGK010000038.1:0-37623 GCA_046153705.1 Gemmatimonadaceae bacterium | reverse complement strand
CCCCCCCCCCCCCCCCCCCCCCCCCCCCCGCTTTTCTCACTCCGGCTGCGGGACCTCTGGCGTCACCGCTTTCACGTCCTCCTCGCCGGTCCGGATGCGCACGATACGCTCGACCGGCAGGACGAAGATCTTGCCGTCGCCCACGTCACCGGTGCGGGCGCCCTTCACGATCGCGTCGATGGTCGGCTGCACGAAGGGCTCGGATACGCCGATCTCGACGCGTACCTTCGCCTGCAGATCCATCTTCACCGTCATGCCGCGATAGGTCTCGACGTGTTCGGTCTCGCCGCCGTGGCCCTGCACCTTGCTGACGGTGAGGCCACGCACGTCGGCGCGGTAAAGGGATTCGAGCACGGCCGTGAGGCGCTCGGGGCGGATGATCGCGACGACGAGCTTCATGAGCGGTCCGGGCGGTGAGATGCGTGGGTCGACATCAGGCGCTCTTCTGCAGCACGAGGATCGCGCCTTCGCCGTCGCTGTAGCCCTCTTCGCCGTGTTCGCCGACGTCCACGCCGCCGGCTTCGTCGCGGGCGCTCACCCGCAGCGGCGTGATCATCGCGATGACGGTGAGGATACCCCAGGTCGCGATCGCTGCGTACACGATGGTCGCCACCACGCCGAGCGCCTGCAGACCGAGCTGGCGGAGAGAACCCTCGAGGACACCGGCCGGGCCGTTCCATGCCGTGCTGGTGAACACGCCGGTGAGGAGCGCGCCCGACACCCCACCGATGCCGTGTGCGCCGAGCACATCGAGTGAGTCGTCGAGCCGCGTGCGCGCGCGATACACGATGGCGAAGTGGCAGGGGATCGCGGCGAGTGCGCCGATGGCGAGGGCGGCGCGCGGACTCACGAAGCCGCAGGCCGGTGTGATCGCGACGAGGCCCACCACGAGTGCGGTACCCGCGCCCACCGCCGTCGCACGTCCGGTGCGCGAGAGTTCGATGACCATCCACATCACGAGTGCGGCCATGGGGGCGAGTACCGTGTTCACGGTGGCCTGCACGGCGATGCCGTTCACGGCGAGTGCGCTGCCGCCATTGAAGCCGACCCATCCGAACCACAGCAGCGCCGCACCGGTGAGCATCATCGGCACGTTGTGCGGCAGGAACGCCTGGCGTCCGTGGTCGAGCCGCGGGCCCACCTTGAGTGCGGCCACCCACGCCGCCGTGCCGGCGGTGATGTGCACCACGGTGCCACCCGCGAAGTCGAGCACGCCGAGTCGGCCCATCCAGCCGCCGCCCCAGACCCAGTGGGCCACGGGTGAGTATACGATGAGCGTCCACGCCGCGAGGAAGAGCAGATACGCCGCGAAGCGCATGCGTTCGACGATCGCGCCGGAGATCAGCGCGACGGTGATGATGGCGAAGGTGCCTTGGTACGCGAAGTAGAGCAGGTGCGGCAGCGTGGTGCCGGGCCGCAGCTCGAGGTCGATGCCGGCCATGAATGCGTGTCCGAGTCCTCCGAGCGCCTCGGCGCCGGGGGCGAAGGCGAGTGAGTAGCCTAGGCTCGCCCACAGGACGCCGACGACGCCGACGGCGACCAGGGACATCATCATGGTATTGAGGATGCTCTTGGCGCGGACGAGTCCGCCGTAGAAGAGCGCGAGCGCCGGCGTCATGAGGAGCACCAAGGCGGTGCTGATCAGGACGAAGAGGGTGTCTGTGGGGGAGAAGGCGGGCGGCAAAGTCGGCGCGGTGTGGGGACCCGGGGTTCGCGACCCGATGATACCCACACCGCGCAGAAAATGCAAACTTCCGAGAGCAAACGGCCAGAATACTACCTAAAGGTGTGGCTCCTGCACGCCAGTACGTGCAGATGGAGCACACTTCTGCACTCAGTCCATTCGCCGCAACGACAGCCGTCGTGTGGCGAGGAAGAGCAGGCCGATGAGCATTAGGGTGACCATCCCAATCCCAAACGTGAGCCCGGAGCCGACGTCCGCGGTCACGACCTGTGCTCGCACGAAGGTCGTGGTCCACGCGGCGAGCGGCTGCCCCTCGGTCCTCGCGTAGCTCTGGACAGGTTCGTCGGACTGCCACATCGCACTGAACCGCGCAGGACCAACCGAGCGCGCGAGCGCGCTGAGGAAGCCGTCGGTGATACGTCGGCGCTCGTTCGCGCGGGCCGGATCGAACATCACCACCTGATCGTGGTACGCCTTCACCGCGGGGGACGGATCGTTGTCGTAGTAGAAGTACGACCGGCGGTAGGCACTTTCGTACTGCGCGATCGTGCTGTCGCGGGGCGTCACATACTCGTCGCAGAGCGGCGCACGGCCGGCTTGGCAGCCGCGCAGGCCAAGGTACTCGGAGAGCCTCCCGCTCCGAATGCCGTAGCGCGTGGAATCATCGGACTCGGACACCGGCGGCGTGAGGTAGGCGGCCCGACGGAGCTGTGTGCTGCGCAGCCACTGTCGCATGCCCTCGCCGGGCGTGCCGTACGCGGCGAAGAACGCGCAGGTCCCCAAGACGCGCTCCATCGACGAGAGCCGGAAGTGCCCGTACTGCCGCGGTGGGATGTGAAGCACCACGGTGCATGGCGCGGCACTCCGCTGCGGGATCACGACCGCGCGGCGGTATCGCGGATCCATCGTCTCCTTGTCGGAGGCGGCGATCACGACCACCGGATGGGCTGGAGCGGAAACCCCGAGCATCGCGAGCTCGGTCCGCACGCCGGACTCGATCGCCTCTCGCACCCGTGCCGGAAGGTCCGCGCCGATACGGAGAGTGAGTCCGCTCGGGGCGCTATCGGGCGCGAGCTCCGCGGCCATCGCGCGTTGCTCGGCTTCGCCCAGCTGTCCAGACTCGCGGCGCGCCGTCGAGAAGCGGAGACTCAACTGGGCTCTCGCGCTGGTGTCGCGCTCGAACCAGAAGAGGCGCTGTTGCTCTTCCTTCGCGGGGTCGGGCTTCAGCGCGAAGGTGATCGCGAGCGCGAGCAGGACCGTGCCGCCCACCGTCAATGCCGAACGGTTCATGGCTTCCTCCGGAGTGCGCCTACGAGGACGAGTGCGGTCCACCCGAAGGCAGCGAGCGCATCGCGACCCGGCGAGTAGCGTTCGGCGGCAACCCGTTCCGAGACGCGCACCTGCCATGAGCGGAGCAGCGAGTCTTCACTCACGCCAGCGACGTGCGAGAGCACGGCGAGTGGATCGGTCTCCGATTGCCGCTCCCGCAGGCGGGCGAGGGCGCTCATGCCACCCATCTCCAACGCGTGATGGACGAGCGTGGCCCGCAGTCCGCCACTGAAGGGGTCGGGGATCTTCCCGAGCGCCGGAATGACGTTGACGCACGCGGAGTCAGACCCGGCGAGGCAACGCCGTCGCGACGCGAACAGCACGGAGTCGGCATCCGTTGGCAGTTGCCCCGACGTCACGACCGCCCGATAGTCCGAGGGTTCGAAATAGAGCGTGAGATTCCGTGCGTTCGGCCTCACCGTGATCACGGCGCGGCACGCCGCCACCGATCCGGCGGCGCAACGCCGTCCCGCACTCGCCCACGAGAGCGCCAGTTCACGGCCGGCACGCGCGAATCGTCCATCGCCGACGGAGAGCGAGAAATCTCCACCCGTGAGTCGCTGCAGCGTCGGGACACGATCGATGAAGTTGCGGCCAGCCTGGGTGAGCGCGACCGACTCGATGGCCTCGGCGGTTGGGCCGCGCCACAGGTCCCGTTGCGAGCCCCCGACGTGCATCGCCTGGCCGACGTTGAGCTCGAAGACGCGGAGCTTCCAGCTCGGCGCGTACCATGCCTTCCAGCGCAAGGTATCGCGGAAGATGCTGAGATCCTCACCGAAGCGCGCGCGCAGGCGGGCGTCGGCGCGTTCGAGGCCATCGACGATCGCTGTCTGCTCACGCTCGGTCAGCGAACCCGGGCGGATCCGGACACTGCGGCCACCCGCGCTGAGCAGTTCGGTGAACTCGGCGTCTGCCGCCTTCGCGATGGCCTCGAGCGAGTCCTTGCGCGCGGTGGCCAGCCGTTCCTTCTCCCACCGCTGCGCGCGCAGGTCGGACGCCGTCGGAGATGCTCCTGCGGTCGCGGTCTGCGGGGACAGCGAACTGGTTGCATCGGGCGCCTGCGCTGCGAGTGGCGTTGTGCTGGCGGCCGCGCTGCAGAGCGCCAGCGCGAACACCACTGCGGTCCGGCGACCCGGTCGGAGCACGGTGCGGAGGCTCAGGCGCTCAGACATCGACCAACTTCCACTCGCTCGCGAAGATCGAGAGCGGCCCGGGCCATTGCACCAGCAGATCCACCACCCGCTCCACGATGTCCGTGCGATTGAAGACCGCCACCGCGACGAAGCTGCCGAGTCCGGCGACGAGGATGATCAGGAGGACCATCGGCGCGCGACGGCCAGCGACGTACTGCAGCAGGAAGCTCGCCGAATACGCGAGCAAGGTTCCGAGGAAGAATCGCAGGGCGAGCGAGACCGGGTACGCACGCAGTGAGCCCGGCAGGTCGATCATCGCCAGCACGAGCAAGCTGCCGAGCAACAGGGAGATCGTGGGGATCAGCAGGGTGAGAGCCCCGGCGCTGAACCGAAGGCCCACGTAGCGCTCCCACGGGATGGGCAGTGAAAGGGCGTAGACGTGTCGCGACTGCGAGTCCGCGCCCCACGGCAATGCGGCGAGAAGAAAGCCGAGCGTCCACGCGGCGATGACGAGCATCGGGCCGACCATGGAGAACCCGTTGATCATCGCAAGCGGCGCGAGGTTCGTGTTGTCCCCGCCGATGTTCCACGCGAGCATCGGGACCGCGAACGTGAACACCGCCATCGACAGGATGAGCGTGCGTGTCCACCGGAGCTGGGTGAAGAGGATCTGCTGGAACATCAGCGGGTCTCCACGGGAATGGCCACGCGGGCGCCGCGCAGCAGTTCGACGAACGACTCTTCGAGGTCGAGGTCCTGCACGTCACGCACCTCGGCGCCCACGCGCACGAACCACTCGTGCATCTCCGGCTGCCATCCGCGTACCACCCACTCTTCCACGTGCAGGGTGGGTGTCTCACGCGAGAGCAGCGCGAACGGTGTCGCGTCGCGGCTCACCGGTGCCTTGTGCACACGCAGGCGCTTGATGCCCGAGCGGAACTCCTGCATCGGCAGCTCGGCGATGAGGCGGCCTTGGTCCATCACGCCGACCCAGTCGCAGATGCGCTCCTGCTCGTGCACCAGGTGACTGGAGATGAAGACGGTGGCCTTGGCGCCGTCCACGTACTCGACGAGGGCGGACAGGACCTCGCGACGGATCACGGGGTCCAGGCCATCGGTGGGTTCGTCCAGCACGAGGAGTTCGGCCCGCTGCGACAGCGCGAGCAGCATCATGAGCTTGCCGGCCTCACCCTTGGAGAGCCGCGCGATGAGCGCGTCCTCGCGCAGGTTGAAGCGCTTGCGCAAGCGCTCGGCCTCGGCGTCGTCGAACGTGGGATAGAACGCGCGGTGGTAGCGGATGATCTCCTCCACCGTGAGGCCCTGATAGAGATGCAGCCGCTCCGGCACGTAACCGATGCGCGCGAGCGCCTTGTGCACCTGCTTGGGCACGCTGTGGCCGAGCACCTCGATGGTACCGTCGACCGCCTGCTGCATGCCGAGCATGAGGCGGATGGTGGTAGTCTTGCCGGCGCCGTTGGGTCCGAGGAAGCCGTAGATCGCGCCGGTGGGCACGGTCATCGCGAGGTCGCGGATGGCGAAGTCACGCCCGGCACGCCAGGCGAGATTGCGGATCTTGATGGCGTCGCTCACTTGGACTCCGGAAGGTCGCGCTCGAGGGCGAGGCGCAGGTCGGTGGGGGAGAGTCCGAGGCGCGCAGCCTCGGCGAGCATCTGGCGAACGAAGCGATTCGCGGCGGCGGCGCGCTCACGCGCCCGTGTCTCGACGGCGACATCGGCGACGAAGGTGCCGGCGCCTTGGCGCATCTCGACCAAGCCGTCGCGTTCGAGGTCGCGGTAGGCTTGGACCACGGTGGCGGGATTCACGCGGAGCTGTCCGGCCAAGGCGCGGACGCTTGGGAGTCCCTCTCCAGTGCGCAGATCACCGGCGGCGACAGCGAGTCGGACGCGGTCGGCGATTTGGGCGTAGATCGGGGTGGGACTGCGGGGGTCGATGTGATCGAACATCGTCACTGAGTGTATGGGTGTGGCCATACACTAAGACTGTCCGGGGTGCGGTGTCAAGGGGCAGTCACATTCTGATACGGCGATGCGGGGTGCCCAGCGACGCGGGACGCGGGGATGTGATGCGGGATGCGGGGGGCCTCACGCCCCGCGACGCACGCCTCACAACCCACACCTCGCACCTATTTCCCTACAGTTCCGAACGAAAGTTCGGGTGCGTGATTGACCGCAGCAGTTCTGCTCTCTCACGGAGTGACTTCCCGTGCAGATTCACTGCGCCGTACTCCGTCACCACCCAGTGCACGTGGCCGCGGGTGGTGACGACACCGGCACCTTCACTCAAGTGCGGGACGATCCGGGAGACTTTGCCGCCTTGGGCCGTGCTGGGGAGTGCGATGATCGGTTTGCCGCCGGGGGAGCGTGCGGCGCCGCGGATGAAGTCCATCTGGCCGCCGATGCCCGAATAGATGCGCGCGCCGATCGAGTCGGCGCAGACTTGACCGGTGCGGTCGATCTGGATCGCCGAGTTGATCGCCACCACCTTCGGATTGCGGCCGATGCGGGCGGTGTCGTTGGTGATGTCGGCGCCGACGAACTCCACTTCGGAGTTGTCGTTCACGAAATCCATCACCTTCGCGGAACCGAGCACGAAGCTCGTGAGGATGCGGCCGGTGAAGGAGGTTTTCAGTCGATTGTTCACGCAACCTGCCTCGAACAAGTCGACGAGCTGATCTGAAAACATCTCGGTGTGTACGCCCAGATCGCGGCGGTCATGCAGGCGCGAGAGCACGGCGTCGGGGATCGCACCGATGCCCATCTGCAACGTACTGCCGTCCTCGATGAGTCCGGCGACGATCTCGCCGATACGCGCGATCTCGGGGGTCTCGGGTTCCGCCACGTGGGAGGGGAGCGCGCGATCGGTATGGATGAACGCTTCGAGTTGATCGAACTCGACGCTGGTGTCGCCGTGCGTGCGCGGCATGCGCTCGTTCACTTCGGCGATCACCATCGGCGCGGAATCCACTGCCGCACGCGCGGTGTCCACCGAAGTGCCGAGCGAGCAGTGGCCATGCCGGTCGGGCGGCGAGAGTTGGACGATTGCGGCATCGAGCCGGACCGCGCCGGAGCGGAAGAGATCGGGGATGTCCGAGAGGAAGATCGGGACATAGTCCGCGCGGCCCGCGTTCACGGGTTCACGCATCGACGCGCCGGTGAACAGTGAGACCGAACGGAAACGACCTTCCATGCCCGGCGCGGTCCAGGGTGCTGTGCCCTCGAGATGCAGATGATAGAGCGTGACGTTCTCGAGGTCGGTGCGGCGAGACAGCGCCTCGAGCAGCGGGAAAGGCGTCGCGGCGGCGCCGTGGACGAAGATCTTCATTCCATTGGAAATCCCTCGAACGGCTTCGTCGGGAGAGAGGGCGCGGGCTGACCAGTCGGAGGAGAGGCGCATGGGGGGCGGGGCGGGGCGGAGCGGGTGGGTGGACGACTGCTGGCGGCCGGCAGGCCAGGGGAGGTTGGCGCCCATGGGCGGTTGTCGCCGTTCGGGCTCTGGACTATAGTAAGTGTACGCGGGCGTAATTCAGTTGGTAGAATGCCAGCTTCCCAAGCTGGACGTCGTGGGTTCGAGTCCCATCGCCCGCTCCTCCGCAGGTCCGAAGCCCCCGGCGCGCGGCGCCGGGGGCTTCGTCACTTCACTCCCCGCCCATGCTCACCATCCGTTTGGCCGTCGTCTCCGACTTGCCCGCGATCGGGCGCCTCGGCGCGCTGCTCGTCCGGCTCCATCACGAGATGGACCCGCGGCGCTTCATTGCCGCGACCCCGGAGACCCCCGAGGGCTACGCGCGCTTCCTCGCCTCGCAACTGGAGGCACCGGACGCGCTGCTGATGGTCGCGGAGAATGATGGTGCGGTGATCGGCTATAGCTACTCGGGGATGGAAGGGCAGGACTGGATGACGCTTCGCGGACCGGCGGGCGTGGTGCACGACCTCGTGGTGGCCGCCGAGGCGCGCAACGCGGGCATCGGCCGCGCGCTGCTCGACGCGACGATCGCCGAGCTCGAACGGCGCGGCGCTCCGCAGATGGTGCTCTCGGCCGCCGCACGGAACGAGGCGGCGCAGCGTCTCTTCGCGCGGGCGGGATTCCGGCCGACGATGGTGGAGATGACGCGGGAACGCGGCGGCGGTGCTGTCGCGTAGGCTGCCCGCGTTCTGGCGTTCACGACATGCGCCGCTCCAGCGTCTCGGTGGCCTCGAACAACGGCCCGAACCCATCGACCACGAAGAGCACGGGCTGCACGTGGTCGATCTCGAACGGCTGCGCGAGCACGTCGTCGAGGACGAACGGCCGCCGTTCACACGCCGGGCCCAGTGCATTGGCGGCGTCGGCGTGTGAGGAGATGAGGCCGCTGCCGTAGACACGCACGTCGCCGCGCTCGTGCACGAGGCCGAACTCCACGGTGAACCAGAACAGCCGCGCCATCTGCGTCACCTCCGGTTCGCTGCGCGCGCGAGCGGCCAGCGCTCCGAACCGCTGGAGGAAGTCGGCGAACACGGGGTCGGAGTGCAGCGGCACGTGCCCGAACACGTCGTGGAAGATGTCGGGCTCTGGCAGGTAATCGATTTGTGCGCGCGGGCGCACGCCGAGTGTGGTGGGGAAGCGTCGTGCGGCGAGACAACGAAAGAACTGCGCCGCGGGGATGAAGCCTTCGACGCCCACGGCACTCCACCCGGTGAGCAACGCGAGGCGTGCATTCACGGCGTCGAGCTCGGGGACGCGATCGGTGCGGAGCCCGATGCGCTGTGCACCGTCGAGGAACACGCGGCTCGCGGTGCGCTCCAACGTCCCCATGCGGCGTTCGAACAGCAGCGACCACACCGCATGATCCTCGGCGGAGTAGGCTGGGTGGTCCTGCGCGAGGAAGCGCGGGAGATCGGGATCCGGCAACGACTCGGTCGTTGTGCTGTTGGTCGCGTCCTGACTGTGGTGGTGGCTAGCGCTGCTGTGCATCGGCGACTCCGGTGGGGAAAAAGAAAAAAGCGGCCCGTGGAGATCCACGGGCCGCTCGGGGGTCATGCGCTTCGCGAGTTAGATCAACGTCCGATCAACCGAAAAGGCCGCCACCGCGTCCCGTGAGCTGGGGCGCGTAATAGCGGCGATAGGTGGCGGCGGTCGGGGCGGAGCGCATCGTTGATCGGAGGCTAAGCGCTGTGTCAGCGATTGGCAAGGAGCCCGACGATCGCCCCGCCGAGTACCAGCCATGCCGAGTTCACGCGCGTGCGCAGCGTGAGGACGAGTGCGGCGAGAAAGAGGACCGCCGCGACGCCACCACGCCACGCCAGTGCATCGGGCGCGAGACGCAGGGTCACGACCGCCATGAGGGCGAGTGACGCCGCATTCAATCCATCGAACACCCAGCGCAGATCGCGATTGCCGCGAAGGCGCGCCAACGCCGGCGCGCTGAGCGCGACGAACACGAACGCCGGCAGGAAGATGCCAACGGTGGCGAGCAATGCGCCGGCGTTGCCCGCCAGGAGGTAGCCGATGAACGTCGCCGTGGTGAACACGGGGCCCGGCGTGAACTGGCCCACGGCGATGGCATCGAGCAACTGCGACTCCGTGAGCCACGCGTTGCGCACGACGAAGTCGCTGCGCAAGAACGCGAGCAGCACATAGCCGCTGCCGAACAGCACGCTGCCGGTCTTCGCGAAGAGGAAGAAGATCGCCGCGAGCGGCGCGGAGGTGAGCGCGTGTCCGCCGCCCATGCTGAGTGCCATGTCCGTGCCGGGCCACGCCGGCAGCAGGACGGCCACGCGCTCCCAGTGATTGCCGCCGCGCGTGACACGGCCATCGATCCACGCGACCAGCCCGCAGGCGACGAGCACGAGCAACTCATGCACACCGAACCACACGGCGAGCGCTGCCACCACCGCCAACGCGAGGGTGATCGCCGAATGCAGCGCGGTGCGCGCCAGTCGCCACAGCGCGACGGCGACGATGGCGAGCACCACCGGCTTCACGCCGGCGAGCAGACCGGCCGCGGCGGGCAGGCTGCCGTACGCCACGTAGAGCGCCGCGATCACCCACACGATCACCATCGCCGGCAGGATGAACGCGAGACCGGCGACGAGCAGTCCCGCCCAGCGCGCCCGCTGCCAGCCGATGTGGATCGCGAGCTCGGTGCTGTTGGGGCCTGGGATGAGGTTGGACGCACTGACGAGATCGAGGAAGGCCTCGCGTGTGAGCCACTGCCGCCGTGTGACGACCTCGTCCTCCATCATCGCGATGTGCGCCGCCGGCCCGCCGAAGGCGGTGGTGCCGAGCTTGAGGAAGAGGGCGGCGAGTTCGCGCAGCGGGGAGTGCATGGAGTGAAGATATCGGCCGATACTCAATGCTGATGGAAGCCACCGAGACGCGCCTCGTCGCGACCCCACGCGCTACCACGCCGGTGCAGCCGATCGCACGGGTGGGGCATCTCGCCGTTCCCGCGCGGCTGGTTCGTCTCGCGCTCGTGAATGCGATGCTGGCGTCGGCGCTGTTGATCTGGCTGCTGCCGTCGCCGTGGGGCGGGGCGGTCCCAGTGGTGGCGCTGGTGCAGATCGTGTGGTGGCGCCTGGGCGGTGCCGTGGCGCTCGTGGCGACACTCGCGGCGACCGGGACGGGGATGCTGCTCGCCGGCGTGCTCGGTATCCACGACGAACGTCGTGCGGCGATGGCCTTGCTCGCGGTCGTGCTCTCCACGCTGGCCGTCTGGCCGAGCGGGAACGGATCAGCCGGGCGGTAGTACCGCGAGGTGGCGCTCGACCTCGGCGCGGAGTGTGTCGATCCGCAGCGGCTTGGGGAGGAACGCGTTGACCGACTGCATGAGCGAGCTGATGCGCGACTCGGTGCCGCGCAGCTCACCAGACATGAGGAGGATGGGGGGCGAGAGGTCCTTGCGCGTCCGCACAGCGGAGATCAACTCCTCGATCGGCGGGCCGGGCATCTGCACGTCGGAGACGACGATGGAGATGCGATCGGCATCGCGGCCCCAGTGCTTGAGCGCCGAGGGCACGTCGATGGCCTGCAAGACTTCGAAGCCGCTGCGCTCGAACGCATGCGCGAACGCGCGCAGGAGCGACTGCTCATCCTCGACGAGGAGCAGCACTCGCGCACGCGAGCTGTTGTGCTGGACAGGCGGAGTGGACAGCGGAGTCACAGAAGGCATTTCCCTGCGGACGAGCGGCAGTGACGGCGGCAACGGAAGCCGGACGAGAGTTGGTACATAAGACAGTCTTAACATACAACACAGCAACGTGTTACGATGTGCGCCGGGTCACGGATCCCGCGGTTGCGGGGCAGCGCCCGGGTCCGCCGCGAGGGCTGGAGCGTTGGGGGTGGTCACGGCATCACCCGTGTCCATGTTTTCACGGGTGTCGCCGGACTCAGGAGTCCTAAAAGGTAGCAGAATCGACACGCGTCGGTTCCGTGGATCCTCGCGGAAGTCCGGGATCTTGGGATTGCGATCGGCGAAGCCGCGGACGGACACGATGCGTCCAGGAGAGACGCCTTGGGTCTGCAGTGCTCGGCGAGCCGCGTTGGCGCGGTCGGACGACAACTCCCAGTTGGAGTAGCCGCCCGGTCGCATGAGCGGCACCGCATCGGTGTGGCCCTCGATGATGATCGAGTTCGGGAGCGGCGCGATCTCGGAGCCGAGGACGGCGATCGCGCGGAGCATCGACGAGGTCATCACGGCCGAGCCCGACGAGAAGGTGGCGTCGCCGACGAGTCCTTCGCCGAACTCGATGCGCAGTCCTTCGTGCGTGACGGTCACGTCGACGTTCTCGCGCAGGCCGACGAGGTCTTCGCCCGTGAACGCGGCTTCGAGTCGCTGTTGCACCGCGCCCAGTGCCTCCTCTTCGGCGATCCGCGCGGGGAGCGGCCGGGAGCGTGCGGTGACGACCGGTGCCTGACCCGAGGCGAGGGGACTCGAGCCCGACCCGTACCCTTTCTTGAAGCCGACCGGATTGGCGAAATACCCCTGCACCGACTCCTTGGCCGAGTCGTCCATGCCGACGATCCACATGACGAGGAAGAAGGCCATCATCGCGGTGACGAAGTCGGCGTAGGCGACCTTCCACGATCCGCCGTGGTGGCCGCCATGGTCACCGCCCTTCTTCTTCTTGATGATGATCTTCTTCTTGTCCTTCGAGGCCGGAGGCATACGAGGTCCTGGCTATGCCGTCTGGGACTTGGTGGCCTTCATCAAGGCTTCGAGGTCGCTGAAGCTCGGCCGCACGTGCGGCTCGAGGGAACGGCGGGCGGCCTCGGCGGTCTGCTTGGGCGCGTCACCGCGGGCGAACGCGAGCAAGGCCGCGCGCAGCACACCCAGGTACGCGTGCTCCGACTCGATACGACTGTTGATGGCGCTCACGATGGGACCGATCACGCCGTAGGCGAGCAAGATGCCGAGGAACGTGCCGACGAGTGCGGCGGCCACCTTCTCACCGATCACGGACGCCGAACCGCCGATGGCGCCCATGGTGATGACCACGCCGAGCACGGCGGCGACGATGCCGAAACCGGGCATGGCGTCACCCATCATCGTGATGGCAGAGGGGACGAGCTTCTCCTCGTGATGGTGCTTCTCCAGGTCGGCGTCGAGCACGTCGGCGAGGTGATGGTCCTCGATGGCGCCGGACGAGAGCGACTTGAGCGTGTCGGTGAAGAACGCGACCGCGTGATGATTGGAGAGGAAGAACGGATACTTCTTGAACACCGCCGACTTCTCGGGTTCCTCGATATGCTGGTCGAGACCGACGAGTCCATCGCGCGCGGCGATCTGCATGATCTCGTAGATCATCTGCAGGAGGTCGGCGTAGGTCTTCGCGACGTAGGGGTCGGGCTTGAGAAGTCCGAGCATCCGTGCGACACTCCCTTTGATCACGGACACGGGATTCGCCACGACGAACGCGCCGATGGCGGCGCCGCCGATGATGATGAACTCCGACCACTGCAGCAGCACGCCGATCTGGCCGTGGTGCATGGTGTAGCCACCGAGGATGCTTCCGAAGACGATGACGAACCCGACGATGAGTTGCACGGGGGTCCAGGGGATTCAGGGGAAATGGCGGTGCGCCCTCCGTGGCAGCGCCGCCGACATCCCCAGTATCGGCCCGCGACCCTTGAACGTGACCGCTGGAGGGGCTTCGTGATGGCGGGCCAGTCGGCGGGCTCGAGCGCGTCGGATGCCGAGGAATCGGCGGTCGTCACGCTGGTCATGCGCGGGATGTTGCACGAGCTCGCGAACCTCGCGACGGCGCTCGATGGCGTGGGCAACGCCTTGCGGTTCGACGGGGCGGATGCCGTCGAGCGTGCGCAGCAGGATCTCTCGCGCACCACGGACCGCGTGTTCGCCCTGCACACGCATCTACGCTCGCTGCTGCCCGACCACACGCGCGCGGAGCCGATCGACCCGCGCCAGATCGCGGCCGAGGTCGCGACACTGCTGTCGTGGCACGTGGAACGCCCGTGCATGATCACGCTTGAGGATTCCGCGGTCGAGCCGATACTGGGCGAGCCGTGGAAGGTGCGCCGTCAGCTGTTGGCAGCCTGTGATGCGGCGGTGGACCGTGAGGGCGTGTTGCGCTTCTCCCTGCGCGTGCGTGACGGATCGGTCGAAGCGGTCTCCACGATCGGCGCGGTGTTCTGGTCGGCGCCCACACTCGCGACCGCACGACGCTTGGAGCGCGGCGGCAGCGACTGAGGAGGCCGCAGCCCGAGCCGTTGGAGTGCCTCGGGCGTGGCGACGGCCGCGACAGTACCGGCGGTGATGTCGTCGACGATCTCCTGGCGCAGGATGGTGATCTCGGGCGGCGCCTCGATGCCGAGGCGCACTTGTCCGCGCTCGGTGGCGATGACGCTGACGCGGATGCCGCCCGCGACCAGGATCGCTTCGCCCGCGCGACGAGTGAGGATCAGCATACCGGGTGCGCCTCGTTCACCGACGGATGTCCAGCAGCGTCTGCGACATCTGATCGACCGTCTGGATCATGCGGGCCGCGGCCGCGTACGCCTGTTGGAACTTGATCAGGCGCACGAGTTCCTCGTCGATCGAGACGCCGCTGACTTCCTGCCGCCGCGATTCCGCCTGCGTGGTGAGCGCGGCATCGACCTCCGCGCGGTCGCCCACGCTGCGGGCGAGGAACGCGCTGTCGGTGGTGATCCGACGGAAGAAGTCCCCGACGGACTCGGTGGCGATGGTCGCACCGGTGGAGTCGGTGAACGGCACCGGGCGATCGCGCAACTGCGCGATCTGCAATGCGAGCGACGCATCGCCGGGGCCGGTGGCCGTCGCCGGGGACGCCGCGACGGCGGTCGGGTTCGCGGCGATGGCGCTATCGAGACGGATGCCGCGTGCCGTGCGAAGCGGATCGAGTTCGGCCGCGACCAGCGGATCGCTCGCGAAGAAATCACCGGCGTTCGCCGCGACAGGCGGTGTGCCGGACCATGTCACGCCGGTGCGATGGAGGGCGTTGACGCTCTCGACGATGCCACGTGCGAAGCTGTCGAGCTCGGCCTGCAAGCGCGGGATGTCGGCGGTGGAGGCGGTGCGGATGCCTCCGAGTGTCCCGCCGATCTGCAGCGGGCGGTTCGGCAGGTCGGCGCGCGTGACTTCCAGCGCGCCGCCGATGGTCGTCGCGGCCAGCTCGCGACGCTCCACCCCGTCGACGAGCAGGAGGCCGTTCACCAGCACCGCGACCGAACCGTTGGCGCGCTCGATCACTTCCCCGCCGGTGAGTTCGGCGAGGCGGTCGAGTCGGACGTCACGCGCGTCGCGCAGTGCGTTGGCGCTGTGGCCATCGGCCTCGAGCGCGACGATCGACCGGTTGAGCTCGGCGATCGACGCGGTGATGTCGTTCACTTCGGTGACCACGCCTTCCAGGTTGTTGCGCACCTCACCCGCGAGCGACGCGAGTTGATTGCCGGCGCGATTCAACTGCTCCGCGACGGCGGCACCAGCCTGCTGTACGGCGGCCTGCGCCCCGGCGGCGGTGGGGCGCGCGGCGAAGTCGCTCCACGCGTTGTAGAAGGTGTCGAGTGCTGCGCTGAGTCCGTTGTCGCTGGGTTCGCCGAGCAACGCTTCCATGCGGCCCAGGACGCCGGAGCGGATGTTGCCACCCGCGGCATCACCCGACGCGCGACGATACGCCGCGTCGAGATAGGCATCGCGGGCACGTGTGGATCCCTCGACCACGACACCGGCGCCGAACTCGCCTTGGGCGAACCGTTCGGGGATCATCGTCGACTGCTCGACACGTTGGCGCGCGTAGCCCGGGGTCGACGCATTCGCGATGTTGTTCGCCGTGACCTCGACGGCACGCTGTGACGCGAGCATGCCGGAGCGGGCGGAATTGAGGATCGATCCGAGCGACATGGCTCAGCCTCTCAAGTCGACGAGTCGGCGTCCGACCGGGAGCGCCGGACGATTGCCTGCCGGGTACGCCTGCGGCATCTGTTGCGCGGCCCCGGTGAGCACCTTCAAGAAGCTGTCGCCGTTGGACATCGCGGCGTGCAGCAGGCGGCGGTTCAGGTCGACGGCATCGACGAGGCGCCGTGCCGCATCTCTCAGCGCATCGGAGGCGTGGCGTTCGTCGTCGGTCATGCGGACGCCCAAGGCGCGCGGCAGGTCCTCGACACTGCCTTCCCCTCCGCCGCAGGCGAGAATGATGGCCGAACGCCGGCGGCTGCGCGCCTCGCGGTAGGCGCCGAGCAGCCGATGGGCGACGAAGACGGAGTCGTTGACCGCGTCGATGTTATCGGTCGCGACCGCCTTCCGTTGCCGGTCGAGTGTGGCGACGAGATCCTCGAGCACATTGTGTTCGTCCCGCAGCGCGCGCACGAGCTGCGCCGATCCCAAGAGGGGCCCGGTGGGTGTGCTCTGCGGCGGTGTGAACACTGAAGGGGTAGCCATGGCCGTGTGCGTGTGAGAGGACCCTAGCGCGGAGTATCGGCCGGTGGGCCAAGTCGTTGACGGAGCGCGTCAAAGAGTGACGCAGAGAGATCGGCCGGCCCCCGGTCCTGGGCCGCGACGGTCTCGGCGACCTTCTGGTCGAGCATCGACGTGAACAGGTCCTCGCCGGGGCCCTTCTCGAGAAAGCCGTCGGTTGGGACGTTGGCGCGCATGGCGGTGAAGAGCTGCTGTATGAAGAGCGCCTCGAGCTGCTTGGCGGACTCCTTGAGCTTGGCTTCGTCGCGGTCGCGGCCGGGCGCCGTGACCGGCGCGCCGACCGTGGCGCGGGCCCCAAGGCCGGTGATCGGCGCGGTCATCGGATGATCACCTCGACAGAGAGTGCCCCGACTTGGCGCAAGGCGAGCAGGATGGCCGCGACTTCCTGGGGCTGTGCCTCCACGGCGCGGAGCGCCGCCGTGACTTCGAGCACCGAGGTACCCACCGGCAACCGCAGCGGGACATCGGCTGTGCTGGCGTTTGCCGTGGCGCTGTCGCGCGATGCCACTGCCGCCGCGCCGGCTGCGCCGGCGATCAAGAGGCCGATGCGACCGTGACGGACAGCGGCTGCGCTGACCGTCGCTTCGCCACCGGCGACGACGAGTCCGCTGCGCGCATCCAAATAGACCGCGCTGCGGACCAGCGGTCGCACGCGGAGCTCGCGCAGTCGGCCGAACGCCTCGGCCTTCTCATCAGTGCTGCCGGCAAGCTCGAGTGCGACGGACCCCGGGTCCTCCACCTTCGCCTTGCCTTCACCGAGCGCCGCGTTGATGGCTGCCGTGATGCGCTGTGCGGTGGTGAGGTCGGGTTCGCGAAGGAACAACTTGGTGGCGAGGGCGGTGGTCGGCTTGGGGAGATCGTTCTCCAGTACGCCGCCGTCGGGGACGATCGCATGGTTAACCGGCGAGGAGGCGCGAGGACTCCAGCGCACGCGGGTGCTCGCGACCGTGGTGTTGCTGGGTTCGTCGATCACGAGCGGGCCTTGGGCGGTGCCGTACGCAGGACCGTTGGGCCCGAGCACGAGCGGCGTCACCCACAACACGCCGCCGCGGAGCGACCGGGCGTCACCGAGTGCGGCGACATGGGTGACGAACCGTCCGCCCGGCCGCAGGTACGGCGACACCTCGGCCGTGACCAGCACCGCCGCGACGTTCGCCGTGCGCAGGATCTCCATCGGGACTTCGAGATCGAACCGCTTGAGCAGGTTCACCACCGACTGCACGGTCATGCCGCCCTCTCGCACGGACATCGAGCGGTCTCCGGTGCCATCGAGGCCCACGACGAGGCCGTAGCCAACCAAGCGCTGCGGCACCGCCGACCCTTCGATGGTGATGTCGGCGATGCGCGGCTCCTGGGCCAGCGCGACGCGCGGCGTGATGGTGAGGGCGAGGACGAAGCCGAGCCCGAGCCCGAGTGCAAGGATGCACACGAGCTGCCACGGCGCGAAGGAACGTGAGGTGCTCATGGCCAGATCAACCCGACGATGCGGCCCATGATGCCACCGCGCGTCTTCCCGAGCTTGCCCTTCTGCTTCACGATGATCTTCGCGTCCGCCAGGCGATCGCCGTCGGCTTCGTTGCCGATGGTGACGTCCTGCGAACGGAGGACTCCCTCCACCGATAGCTCCTGCGAGTTCTTGTCGATATCGAGCAGTCGCGTGCCTTTCACGGCGTACGTGCCGTCGGCGTTCTTGGCGGTGACGCGCACGCTCACCGTGGTGCGCAAGGCGGTGTTGCGGCTCATGTCGCCCGACTGCGCCGACGAGGCGCGCTTGCTCGACCCGAACGAGGCGTTGATGCCGGCGCCATCGCCCGGCGGGGCGAACGCGACGCCCATGTCGCGTCCGGTGTTGTCGGTGCCGTTCTGCGACTTGCGTGCCGTCGCGATCACCGCTTCGTCGATATACACGGTGATCACATCGCCGACGAGGATCTCGCGGCGGTCGCTGGTCCAGCTCGACGAGCGCGGCGTCGCCGCGGCGGCCTGCTGTGCGGGACGATTGGCCGCCGTGTTGCCCTGCGCCTGCAGCGATTCGACGGCGGGGACGAACAAGAGTACCGCCGCAGCCACCAGGCAGAGCAGGAGCACCGTGACACCGGCGCGCGCGTGTTGGTCGAAGTTGTTCATCGGATGAGTTGGGTTGCGACTTCGGACATCTCGTCCGCCGCCTTGACCGACTTGGAGTTGATCTCGTACGCGCGCTGGGAGGAGATCATGTCGACCATCTCCTGCACGATCTCGACGTTGCTGGCCTCGACGTATCCCTGGACGATGCGGCCGAAGCCTTCGTCCTCGGGATTGCCGGGCATCGGTGCACCGCTCGCCGGAGTCTCGGCGTACAGGTTCTCGCCGAGGGCGAAGAGGCCCGAGGGATTGGTGAAGCGATGCAGCATGATCCGTCCGACATCGATGATCTCGCCCGTGGAGCGCGTGACACTCACGACCCCGGTGCGACCGATGCTCAGGTTGCCGGCGCCGTCGGGGATGCGGATCCCGGGTTCGACCGTGTGGCCTTCCTTCGTCACGAGCACGCCCTGGTCGGAGATCTCGAACGCCCCATCGCGCGTGTAGACCTGCTGTCCGGTGTTGAGTCGCACCGCGAACAGTCCTTCGCCCTCGACGGCGACGTCCAGCGGCCGGCCGGTCTGTTCGAGCGCGCCCTGTTCGTTGATGCGATTGACCGCGGCCAAGCGCGTGCCGCGTCCGATCTGGATCGCGCTCACGGTCTCGGCGTCGGTGTTGCCGACGACCTGCACTTCGCGGACCGCCTGATACAGGAGATCCTCGAACGACGCGCGCGAGCGCTTGAAGGCCGTGGTGTTCACGTTCGCCAGGTTGTTGGCGATGACTTCGGTGCGCTTCTGCTGCGCGGCCATGCCAGTGGCGGCGATACGGAGGGCGGGGTTCATGGTCGTCGGGGGCTAGAGGATCAGACGGGTTTGCCGAGCTGTGACGCGGCGGTCTCGCGCGCCTCGTCGAGCACGCGGATGGCGCGCTCCAGGAGGGCGTGGTGCCGTTGGATGCCGAGCATCTCCACCATCGCCGAGACGGGCTCGACGTTGGAGGATTCGAGCGCGCCTTGCCGGAAGCTGCGATCGCCCTCGGCGACCGCGACGCGTTTGGCACTCGGGAGGAACGTGCCCTGTGCTTCGCGGCTGAGGTCCAGACCGCCGGCGGCGGAGGTCTCCAGGCGCAGGCGGTCGAGGAAGACGCCATCGACGACCACACTGCCGTCAGCCTGCACGGTGAAAGTGTCGTATGTGGTCGGGATCGTGATCGGTCCTGATTCTCCGAGGAGCGGTGCACCGCCGATCGTCAGGCGGTTCGCCGAGTCGAGCTTCATCGCACCGGGACGGACCCAGCGTTCGCCGGCCGGTGTGGAGACCACGGCGAAACCTCCGCCGTCGATCGCGAGGTCGAGTGCAGCGCCGGTGTCACTGATGGTGCCGATGGATGTGTCGGCGCGCGTCTGGATCGCCGGAACACCCTGCGCGGCATCGAGGAGCTGCGCGAACGTGCGCTGCGCCTTGAAGCCGTCAGTGGAGACGTTCGCGAGGTTATTCGCGACCACCTCCATGCGTCGCTCATTGGCGCGCAAGGCGCCCGCGGCGATGCCGAGTCCGGAGATCGGGGCGGTCATTGCGCAGCCCGGCGATAGCCGGCGGCGGGCGTGACCGTCGCACCCTTGCGAGGTGTTGCCGTCGGCTTGCGTGAGGCGCCCGACTTGGGCTCCAAAGTCCTGGGCTCCAACGTCCTCGGCTCCAGCGTCCTGGGCTCCAGCGTCCTGGGCTCGCCATCGTTGCCCGCCATCGCTGCGGCGAGGGGCGTGCCCTCACGCATCGGCGCCATCACCGTGCGCAGGCGTGCGATGGCACGTGAACGGATCTGCGAGACGCGTGACTCCGTGAGCCCGAGCACCGAGGCGATCTGGTGCATCTTGAGCTCTTCATAGTAGTAGAGCGCGAGCACGGTACGTTCCTGCTCCTTCAGCTGTCCCAGTGCGACACGCAGCGCATCCTGCTCGGCTTCGGCAGTGAGGGTGTCCTCCACCGTCGGCGCGTCGTCGTGGAGCGAGCTCTCGCCCAACGTGTACGGGGTGTCGTGGTCGTCCTTGGTGGTGCGCTCGAGCGGCACGCGGACACCGGCTTCGAGATCGGCCTCCCACCGCCACAGCGTGAGCTTGTCGATGCCGAGTGCGTCGGCGATCTCGGCGTCGGTGGGCTGGCGTCCGAGTCTGGACGAGAGCGCGTCACGCGCACCGGCGATGTCGCGGGCGCGACGCCGGATGGAGCGCGGCACGTTGTCCAGGCGACGCAACTCGTCGAGGATCGCACCGCGGATGCGTGGCACGGCAAGCGTGCTGAACGCGAGGCCGCGGGTGTGATCGAACGTCTCGATCGACTGGATGAGCCCCAGCGTGCCGGCACTCACCAGCTCGTCGAGGTCCATCTCCGTGGAGAGGGAGCGCGCGAGTTGCTGCGCGACGTGATGCACGAGGCTGATGTGCTCGCGGATGAGCGCGTCGCGGGCGTCCATGTCGCCGTTGGCGAGTGCGATCCAGGGATTCTGTGGGGCGGTCATGCGATGGCTCCGGTGGTTGCGGAGGAGGCGAGGGCGGACCAGAGGGCTCCAGCGGCCGTGGTGAGAGCCGTGTCCGCCACGGCCTCGGCGAGTGGGATTCCGGCACCCAGCGCGATGGGCAGCGTGGGGTCGATCGGGAGAGACGGTGTGGTGCGTACCGTACAGCCGAGCCAGCGCTCGGCTGCGTCGTGCAAGGGGGCCAGGTCGGCGTCCCCCAGTCCGGTGACCGTCGTCGGCAGCTTGGGACGATGGTTGTGGACCAGCTTGAGGACCGCGAATGCCGCGGCCATCGCCGCGCCACCTCGGTCGGCGAGGATCACGGCGTTCGTCGGCGTGGTGCGTGCGCTGAGCAGGTCGATCGCGTCGAGGATCTCGCGCACCTTCGCGGCAGGGACCGAGATCACCACGTCGGCTTCGAGGATCGCCGGCAGCGACGATGCCACCGAGATGCCCGGTGCGACGAGCACCTGGTGTTCGATCACCGGCCGCATCACACCGAACAGCGTCGTGATGTGCTCGGCCCGCTCCGGCGACGCGATGAGCAACACGCGTGAGCCTTCGGCATGCGCTTCGTGAGCGAGCATCGCCGCGGTGATGCTCGCGTCGATCCCCTCGTGGCCCACGGCAAGGAGCACCCCCATGGGCGCTCGTGCGGTGTGCGGGGTGAAGCGCTCAGGCCGCGACACGCATCACCTCCCACGTGGCGATGGCGGAGAGCTGCACATGCGCGGGCAACTCGGCGAGCGAGAGCACGGGCTGTTGCGGCAGCACGGGCTCGAGGACGTTGCGGATGCCCAGACGCAGTGCGCTCGGTACCACGAGCGGAGGCAAGCGGCCGTCGATCGCGCGCGCACTCGCCATGTTCTCTAGGTCGCGGATGAGCTGCGAGATCATATCGGGCGTGAGCCCCGGCGCCGCCTGGCCCTGCCGCGGCGTGAGCAGCGCACTCAACGCCTGCTCGAGGCGGGGGCCGAGCGTGATCGCGGGCAGCAGGCCCTGTTCGTCGAGGTGTGCGCGCGCGATCGCGTCGGAGAGCGCGCGGCGCACGTGTTCGGTGAGGAGCACCGGGTCCTTGGTGCTGTCGGCGGCATCGCCGAGCGCCTCGAGGATGGTGACCAGATCGCGGATCGGCACGCGCTCGCGCAGCAGACGCTGCAGCACCCGGTGCACGGTGCCGAGCGAGAGTTTGCCCGGCACGACCTCGTCGACCACGGCCGGATGCGACTTCTTGAGCGCATCGAGCATCTGCTGCACGTCCTGCCGGCCGAGCAGTTCGGCGGCCGAACGCTTCACCGTTTCAATGAGATGTGTGGCGATCACCGTCGACGGTTCGACGACGTCATAGCCCACGGCCAATGCATCGGCGCGGCGTGACGAGGCGACCCACTTGGCACGCATGCCGAAGCTGGGATCGATGGTGTCGATGCCTTCCACCGGGCCGGTGACGCGGCCGGTGTCGAGCGCGAGGAGGAACTGCGGCATCACATCGCCGCGGGCCTTCTCCGTGCCGCGGACCTTCACGACGTATGTGCCGCCGGGAAGTCCGAGGTTGTCGAGGATGCGGACCGGTGGCACCAGGATGCCCGGGTCCTGCGCACACTGCTGCCGCAGCAGGCCGATGCGCTTGAGCAGGTCGCCGCCCTGAGAGGCATCGGCGAGCGGGATGAGCAGATAGCCGACTTCGAGCTCGATCGGTTCGATCTGCAGCAGGTCGTCGAGCGGGTCGGCGCTGGACTTCGCTGCGGGGGCGGCGGCCTGCGCCGGCTTCTCTTCCTCGGCGCGCACCTTCGCCTGCGCGCTCTCGGCTCCACGGGCGAGCAACCACAGGCCCACCGCGATTCCGATGAACGGCAACTTGGGCAGACCCGGCACGAGTCCGAACGCAGCGATGACCCAGGCCGCGAGCTTGAGCGACCTCGGATTGGCGGAGATCTGATTGCTGAGCACCTGGCCCACCTGCACGCCTTCGCTGGCGTGGGTGACCATGATGCCGGCCGCGGTCGAGATGATGAGCGCGGGGATCTGCGAGACGAGTCCTTCGCCGACGGTGAGGATCGTGAACTTCGCCGCAGCGTCGACGAGCGGCATCCCCTGCTGCGCCACGCCGATGATGATGCCACCGACGATGTTGACCGCGGTGATGAGCAGCGCCGCGATGGCATCGCCCTTCACGAATCGCGAGGCGCCGTCCATCGCGCCGAAGAAGTCCGCTTCACGACCCACCAACTCGCGGCGCCTGCGGGCCTCGACCGCGTCAATCGCGCCATGCGCGAGCTCGCCGTCGATCGCCATCTGCTTGCCCGGAAGGGCATCGAGGGTGAAGCGTGCCGAGACCTCGGCCACGCGACCCGCGCCCTTGGTGATCACGATGAAGTTGATCGCGATCAGGATCAGGAAGAGGACTAGACCCACAACATAGTTGCCTCCGATGACGAATTCGCCGAACGCGGGGATGATGTCGCCGGCGTGACCGCCGGAGAGGATGAGTCGGGTGGAGCTGACGTTCATCGCGAGGCGGAAGAGCGTCAGCAACAGCAGCACGGTGGGGAAGCTCGAGAAGTCGAGCGGCTTGGTGCTTTGGAGCGCGACCAGCAGGACGATGATCGCCGAGCCGAGGGAGAAGGCGAGGAAGAGGTCGACCATGACGCCGGGGAGCGGCACGATGAGCAGCGCAAGCACGAAGAGGACGCCGAGGGCGGTCCAGGCTTCAGTGTTCCGGTTAATCTTGCGCGCGGTCTCGGGGCTCATGGCAGACCGTTAATGCAGGGCGCGGGCCGCGCCTGATATTGCGCTAACTCGTTATTTGATAATGACTTAACGATAAGTCATGACCCGGCAGTCTATGCCGAGTGCCATCTATATGAATGAGGGGCGGCAGTCTTTGCCGGGGCGAGCCCGGCAGTTTGCGCAGCACGCGGGTCAGGCGCGAGCGCTACCGCGCCAGGCACCGCGCTGTGCGCGAGTGCGGTACACGTAGGCGAGGATCTCGGCGACGGCGAGGTACAGCTCCACCGGGATCACCGAGCCGACCTTCGCGGCCTTGAACAACGCACGCGCGACGGGGACGTTCTCGACCATCGGCACGCCGGCTTCGGCGGCGAGTTCCTTGATCTTCTCGGCGACCTTGTCCTGACCCATCGCGAGCACCACCGGGACCGGCGCGTCGGTATCGTCGTATTGGATCGCGACCGCGATGTGCGTCGGGTTGGTGATGACGACGCTCGCCTTGGAGACATCCTTGAGCATCTGGCCGAACGCGATCTCGCGCGCGAAGCGACGGCGCGCGGAGCGCAGCTGCGGGTCGCCCTGTTCTTCCTTGGCTTCGCGCTTCACGTCATCCTTGCTCATGCGCAGGCTCTTGTCGAGCTGGAAGCGTTGCCAGAAGTAGTCCGCACCGCCAAGGAGCCCGTAGGCGAGACCGATCGAGAGGAGCAGCCGTCCCACGTGGACGCTGATCCACGGAGCGAGCTCGAGCGGTCCCGACTGGGCGAGCAACGTCGTGCTGGGAATCGCGTGTTCGAGGATCTTCCAGACCATCGCGCCGATCACGACGACCTTGAGCAGGGCCTTCGCGGTCTCTACCAACTGCGCAGGAGAGAGGAGACGTTGCGCGTTCGTGATCGGATTGAGGCGCTCCCAGTGCAGCTTGAGCGCCTTGGGCGTGAGCTGCCCGCCGGACTGCATCGCCGCGACGAAGAACGCGGAGCCGGTGATGGTGAGGATCATGGCCGCCGCGGCGGCAGCGAACCGCAGAGTGGAGTTGCGCAGCAGCTGGATCGCGGTGCCTTCGTCGAGCGTGACGGTTCCTGCGCTCGCGAGACTGCTGCCGAGGAAATCGTGGAGCACGAGACCGGCGTCGTCGCCGAGCATCTTGAACGCGGCTGCGGCTCCGAGGATGGCGGCGGCGATGATCGCTTCCTGCGAACGCGCGACCTTGCCTTCGTCGGCGGCGTCTTGGCGTCGTTTCGCAGTCGGTTCTTCGGTGCGTTCGCCACCTTGTTCTTCGGCCATCGTCAGCGCGCCGCGTTCAGCAGCGCCGAGATGACTTCGCCGGCGCCGCTGCGGACGTGGTCACCCCAGCCGGAGGCGAGCAGCCCGAGGAAGGGCAGGGACGCGGCGAGCGTGATGATGCCGATGCCGATCTGCATCGGGAACGCGAGGTTCATCAGGTTGAGCTGTGGCACCGCGCGCGACAGGATCCCGAGTCCCGCGTTGGTGACGAGTGCGGCGGCGATGACCGGCGCCGCGATCTGCAAGCCGAGCACGAACAGGACGCTGCCCTGTCGGATCAGCACTTGGAGTGCGGTCGTGACATCGGGAGTCGCACCCACCGGGATGCGCCCGAAGCTCGACGCGACCGCGTCGAGCATCACATGATGGCCGTTGGAGGCGAGGAGCAACGTCGCGGCGAGCAGGCCGAAGAACTGGCCGAGCACCGAGGTCTGGTGCCCGCCCACCGGGTCCAGTACGGCGGCGCCGGAGAGGCCGATCGCCTGCGACGACAGGTCCGCGGCGAGCTCGGCAGCGCCGACGAGTAGCGCGGCGCCGAAGCCCATCGAGAAACCGATCAGCGTCTCGGTGAGGAACGTTGCCGGAGTGAAGCCCGCGCCGGCGATGGCGCTCGACTGTGCGACCGGCTGCATCACGAGCGTGAGTACGAGGAGCAGCGCAGTGCGCACCGGCATCGGGACGGTCTTGGACGCGAACATCGGCGCGATGAGCACGAGCCCACCCACACGGCAGGCCGAGAGGATCGTGACCTCGGCGGCACCGGGGGCGAAGAAGTCCCAGGGCCCCGGGGCCGGACTCATCGCGGGAGATCCGCCAGCATCAGGAGGATGCCGCGTGTATACGTCACCAGCACCTGCAGCATCCACGGCAGCCCGACGACGAAGACCAATCCGATGATCACGAGCTTCGGTACGAACGCGAGCGTCTGCTCCTGGATCTGCGTGAGCGACTGGAAGATGCCCACGAGCAAACCGACGATGAGCGCGGCGATGAGGAACGGCGCGGCGAGCTGCAGCGCCATCATCAGGGCCTGACGCGCGAGGTCGAGGACGAATTGGTCGGTCACGGAGCGGCTACCGGAATCCAGCGACGAGCGACTGCGTGATCAGACCCCAGCCATCGACGAGCACGAACAGCAGCAGCTTGAACGGCAAGGCGATCATGGTGGGCGGTAGCATGAACATGCCGAGCGACATGAGCACCGACGCCACCACCACGTCGATGACGATGAAAGGCAGGAACAGTGCGAAGCCGATCGCGAACGCCGTGCGGAGTTCGCTGATGGTGAACGCCGCCATGAGGGTCACGAACGGGACCTGCTCGCCGACGACCACGGGTTGCCGGGAGAGGCGTACCATGCGACGCACGTCCTCGGGACGCGTCTGCTTGAGCATGAACTCGCGCAGCGGTCCCGCGCCGCGCTCGAGCATCTCCACCTGCTCGATCTTTCCGTCGAGCCAGGGTGTGATGGCCTCCTGGTTCACGCGGGTCATGGTGGGTGCCATGACGAATCCCGTGAGGATGAGCGCGAGTCCTGCGATGAGCGGTGCCGGCGGTGACGTCTGTGTGCCGAGCGCCTGACGCAGGAAGTAGAGCACCACGAGGATGCGTGTGAAGCCCGTGGTCATGAGCACCAACGTGGGCAGCAGCGACATCATGCCGAGCATGACGACGACACCCACGGTGCCGTTCAGTCGGAGGCCGTCGCCCTGCTGGTCGTTGCCCACGCGCAGGTCCATCGACGGCGCAAGGCGATCGACGACCTGCGCGGCGGTGGCAGCGGGGTTCTTGATCGCGCCTTGCTGGGTGGTGGCGTTGCCCGCGTTGGTGGGCAGCGCCTGCGTGTTCACGGTCGAGGTCGTCGCAGGTGTCGAGGCCGTGATGGGTGCAGCGGCGGCCTGCGTCGGGGCGGCGACGGCGCCCGGACGCGCCGGCGCCGCCTGAGCGAAGGCCGTGGACGAGAGTGCGGCGACGAGCAGCAGCGGCATGACGCGCTGCACGCCGACTGCTTGCCGGAGCGCGGCACTGAAGATCTCCGCGCCACGCGGCGGTGTGCTGCGCGAGAACAGGGACGCGGATGCCGTGGCCGGTTGGCCGGCCGGCGTCTGGCGCGGCGTGAACGAGAACGCGCTGGCTTTGGGTGCCTCGCTCGTCGCGAGGATCGCGTCGGCTTCGGGGCCCACGAGTTCGGCGAGGGGGCGTACCCCGCCGTCGCCGACGCTCACCATCAGCACGCGGCGTCCCATGCGCACCAACGCGACGCCCTGGCGCGGACCCAGCGCGCTGCGCTGCAGCACTTCGAGCGGTGCGTCCGCGCGAGTGCCGGCGCCGCCGAGTCCGAAGCGACGGTAGGCACGCGCCAACACACCGACCAGAGCGAGGATCGCGGCAAGCGCGAGGAGGACGCCGACGTAGGAAAGCAGCACGAGGACTACTGCTCCAGGGCCTGCGTGGGGAGCTGCGCCACGATGCGGCGCAGGCGGAATCCATAGTGTTCGTTCACCACCACGACTTCGCCCTCGGCCAGCTTGAGGTCGGAGACGTAGAGGTCCATGGGGTCACCGGCGAGGCGATCGAGCTGCAGCACGGAGCCGCGGCCCAGGCGGAGCAGCTCACCGACCGTCACCGTGGAGCGACCGACTTCGATGCGCACCGGCAGTGTGATGTCGATGAGGGCGGCGAAGGGCACTTCGCCGCCGGCGAGAAGGGCGGCGCCGAGATCGGCGAACTCAGGCGCTTGTGCCTCGGGGTTCGACGGATTCGCGGCAGGAGTGCCCGCATCGGCGTCGGTGGAAGGAGCGGTCATCTGTCGGAGCTCCGGGGCGGTACGCCCGCGCTGGGGAGGGATGAGGGAATCGAGATCATTGCCGGCGAGTACATCGACCACGCTCACCGCGCGGAGTTGCTTCACGCGTCCGGCCTGGACGCGGAATCGGGGCGAGCCGCCGATCAACAGCTCGAGCGGCGTCTCGGTGGGGATACCGGTGGCGATCATCGTCCCGGTTTGCAGACGCAGGAGGTCGCGCATGGGGATGCGGAACTCCGGCAGGCGCACGACCGCATCGACCGTCGTCATGCGCAGCGCGCTCTCGGTCTGTTCGCGCGTGGAACGGCGCTCGGCGTCGGTGCCTACCGAGTCGCTCAGGCGACGGTCGGCGGAGCGTGTGAAGAACTGCTCGACCACGTTGAGCGGCAGACAGATGGAGAGCGCGCCCGTACCGCCGTTGAACTTCGCGTTCACCGTGGCGACGAGCACCGGCACTTCGCGCTCCACCGCCTGCATGATCTCGGGGATGGACTCGAAGCCCGAGACGGCGAGGCGCAGGTTCGCGTGCGGCTGCCACACTTCCATGAGTCCGCTCACGACGCGGTCGGCGACGTTGTCGAGCGCCATGCGCTCGATCGGCGAGAGCGGGCGGTCGAGGATGGTCGGCGGGCCACCGCCACCGAACATGCGGTCGACGAGGAAGTAGCCGAGTCCGGGGTTGAAGTCGACCACTCCCCGCTGGGAGCCGGCGTCCTCGATCTGTGTGAGGAACGACGCGCTCGGTGTGTTGAGCGAGAGCAGGAACTCCGCGTACGAGATCTGCTCGACGCTCTGCAGGCGCAGATCGATGGAGTCGCGCAAACGCGAGACGAGCCAGCCTTCGAGCGAACGCACGAGGCGCTCGTACATCGCCTCGAGGGTGCGCAGCCGATCGCGCGAGACGCGCGCCGGGCGACGGAAGTCGTAGAGCTGGATGTCCGAGTCGCGCGACGGCGTCGCGACGGTCGGCGACCCACCGCCCTTGAGGAGGCGGTCGATGTCGTCCTGTGAGAGTGAGGCGGCGGCCTGCTGGCTCATCGTCGCGGCTCTACTGGATGACGAACTGCGGGAGCAGGATCCGCTTCACGGTGCCTTCCTTGAACAGGGCACCGATGGCGGCGGCGAGGTCGCTCTTGAGCACGTCGCGCGAGGCGGGGTCGGAGAGTTGTTCGATGGTGCGCGAGCCGAGGAGCGTGACGATGCGGTCGCGGATCTCGGCGTCGCGGTCCTTGAGTTCGGCGGCGGCCGCGTCGTTCTTGGCGACGATGGTGGTGGTGACGAGCAGGAAGCGCGCGCCGTTCGTACTCGCAGGATTGACCACCAGGTTCTCGATATGATGCGTGGCGGTCGCGGCCGGCGGTGCGTCGGGATCGCCCTCCGCTGCCGCGTGCTCATCACTCGCTTCGGCGGCATGTGCGGCGCCGGCACCCATCTTCGGCGCGATCACGAAGCCGCCGACGCCGCCGCCGAGCACCAATCCCGCGAGCGCGCCGAGGATGATCATCTTCGGTCCACCCTTGGCGGGCGGAGCTGCTGCGCCTTCAGCTGCTGGAGCGGGAGCGGTGGACATAGCCTGAGATGGTGAAGGTGGAGCGATGCGGTGCGTCGAACGTCGCGGTGGAGGCCAGGGCCCCCCGGTGAAATGGGAGGCCTACGAGAGGGTGTAGAGGCAGGGGGCGTACCAGAGTGGTCCGGCTCTGTCGTCTGTTCTTAAGTCGTTGTCGGAGTTGATGTTAGAGAGCGTAATACCGTACCAAGTCGAACATCCGCACTCGGCAAAACGGAACCGCCGCCCCCTGGTCCGGCAAGGATTGCCGGACCGGGGGCGGCGCCGATTGCCACCCATCATCCGTTCACTACCGCTTCAGACTCACCAACTCCTCGAGCAACCGGTCCGACGTCGTGATCACGCGGCTGTTCGCCTGGTAGCCACGCTCGGCCACGATCATGCTCGTGAACTCCTGCGCGAGGTCGACGTTCGACATCTCGAGCGCTCCCGAGACGATCTCGGACTGCGAGCCCTCGAGCGCGAAGCCGTACACCGCCGAGCCCGAGTTGCCCGACGTCGAGTACATGTTGTCGCCCACGCGGAGCAGGCCGCTCGGATTGTTGAAGTCGCCAAGCACGATCTGGCCGAGCGGTTCGGTGGTGCCGTTGGTGAAGGCGCCCACGATGGTGCCGGTGCGGTCGATCGAGAAGTTCTGCAGCGTGCCCGAGGTGTAGCCGTTCTGATCGCGCAGCACGGAGTTGTGCGTGCCGGCGAACTGCGTGAGGCCGTTCACGCCGTTGCCGCGCGGATCGATCGTGATGGTCACATCCTCGGCGCCGGAGTTGGGGCGGAACGTGATGCGCGGCGTCGTGAAGGTGGCCGGATCGATGTCCATCGTGCCATCCGGATTGAACACGAACGGGTTGGTGCCCTGGTCGATCTGGATGCCACCCGCGCCGAACGTCGCGTCGATATCCATGCCCTGCGGATCGACCTGCCAGCTCCACTCACTCGGACCGGTCTTGTAGAGCACGAGCTTGAGTTCATGCTCCTCGCCCAGCGAGTCAAAGACGGTGATCGAGACGTCCTTGTACGACCGCTCGTTACCGGTGACGGCGCGCTGGTCGGGATCGAGCGGGTCGACGGTGGCAGCGGTGCCCTGATTGAAGACCTGCGCTGCGGCGTCGACGTTACCGGCGAGCGTCACCTGGGTCGTCGCGAGGGCGGCCGTCTTCTGGCCGAACGGCAGCGCGATGTCGCGGATGCCGTCCTGGAACACGCCGTTGATCGCGACGCGGCCCTGCACCACGAAGCCGTTGGACGGCGAGACGAGGCGGCCGTCGGCGTCGAGCTGGAAGTTGCCGGCGCGGGTGTAGAAGAACTGGTTGCCCTTGGCGACGACGAAGAACGAGTCACCCTGGATCGCCAGGTCGGTGCCGAGACCGGTGGTCTCGACGTTGCCCTGCGAGAACATCGTGTCGACCGACGCGACCTGCGAGCCCAGCCCCACCTGCACCGGGTTCACGCCACCCTGGTCGCCGGGCGGACGCGTCGCACCGGAGACGAGCTGCGCGAAGCCTTCCTTGAACGCCACACGGCCGGACTTGAACGCCGTGGTGTTGACGTTGGCGACGTTGTTACCGATGACGTCGAGGCGGAGCTGGTGATTGCGGAGACCGGTGACGCCGGAGAACAGTGAGCGGAGCATTCGAACCTCAGAGGAGAGTGGGAAGAACGGAGCAGGGCGGGCGCTATTCGGTCGGGAGCGGCAGCATGCCGATGTTGTCGAGCTTCTCGTTGATGCTGACCAGCTGCTCGAGGCTTGAGAACTGTGCGAGCTGCGCGGCCAGCTGATCAGGTGACGCGGGGTTGGTAGGATCCTGGTTCTTCATCTGCGCTACGAGGAGCTTGAGGAACATGTCCTTGGTCTGCTGCGCGTTCGTCCGCGTCTCGGCGGGGTCGTCGGCGGCGTTGGCGGCGGGACCCGTGAAGGTCGAGACGCCCGAGGTCGGAAGAGTGATCATGTGTGGGTCCGGTTGATGGTCAGAACGAACGGGGCGGGCGCATTCCCGTGAATCGGGCGCGCTGTTGGTCACGGTGCTGGTCATGCTGCTGCTCACGGCGAGCGGCCTGTTGCTCGCGGCCTTCGCGCGTCGCGTCACTGTCGCCACGCAGGGCGCGGTCGGCGGCGGTCGCCTCCGACTGTGCGACGGTGTCGAGCGACGCCGCGCGCTGCTGCTGTACCTGGTCGAGCGCGATCGCGATGCGGGCGCTGTCGAAGCCCTGCCGCTCGAGCGACTTGGTGAGTGAGGCGATCTCGCTGCGCAGGCCGCTGGCGATGCCGGCGTCACTGGTGTGCAGCGTGGCGTCGAGGTCGCGGCCGTTCAGGGCCAGTCGCACTTCGTCGAGCCCGTCGCGCTGCGGATCGAACGTCAGGCGCAACTCGCCCACGGTCGGGGCAGGCGCGGCATCACGCGCGGCGATCAGCTCTGCGGCGCGTTCGGCGGCAAGGGAGCCACTCATCGCACTGGGCGGGGTCGCGCCGGCGAGGCTGTGCACACCGCGCATCGGAGCGCGCAGATCGCTGAGGCCGGAGAGGAACTCGCGGTCGGCGGGAGCGAGCGTCGCGCCGCGTGACGGCTGCGCGATGGCGGAGGATTCCCGCTCCGCGGCAGCTTCGCGCTCGCCTTCGGCGCTGCGCGTGCTGCTGCCGGCGTTTCTCTCGGAGTTGCTCGCGGCGATGCCGCCGACATTGTTGCGGGTGTCGCTCTCTGTGGCGGCGACGTCGTCCACTGGCACCGTCTGTTCAGTGCGGACGCGCTGCGACTCTGTGGCGGTAGTCGCGGCACCGCTCGCCGATGCGGCGACCGTCGGAGAAGCGCTCGGCTTTCCATGGCGTGACGCCCACGCGGCGGCGGCGCTGAGCGCGGTGCCCCCGATCGCCGCGCTTGCTGCGGCTGACGGTGAACCGCGATGCAGCGAGGCGACGCTCGTCGGCGTGGACATGCTCAGGCCCGGCATCGCGACGCGCGCGACCTGCGCCACACGTGCCACCTGTGCGACGCGTGCCACCTGTGCGGCGCCCGGGAACGTCTCGTATGAGGCACCCTCAGGCGATCCGCCACGAACAGTAGCGCTCTCCTTCGCGTCCGCGGTTGTGCGAGGCAGTTCCACGTGGCCCGGATCCTTCGCGCCCAACGTGTGCAAGCCGGCTTCCTTGGCGACGCGTTGCAGGACGTCGTAGCCCGTGCCCGTCCACGCGCCGTCGATCTTGAGATCCGCGGCTCTGCCACGCTCATGTTGTGAATCGAGCGTCCACGTCACGACGCTGCCGGGCGAGGTGCGGCCCTGCGCGTACAGCTCTCGCTGCCGCGCGTCGCTGCGCACGGTTTCGACGAGTTCCACCTCGTGACCGGCCTCGCGCATGGTGTTGATGACCGTGTTGAGCTTGCCGGCGAACGCCGGGTCCAGTCCCTCGGTCGCACGGATCGCACGCGCGGCCGCCGCGTTCACCCGCGCGGCGCGGCGCGCACCGATACGGATCTTGTCGCGCGAATCCGTGTCTGACGTTTCGTCCGAGGAGGCGCGCGAAACGGTCTCGCGTGTCGTGGTCGAGGCGGCGGATATCGTCTCGTCGCTGGTCTCGGACGCGGCCGGCAGCAGCACCGGCCACGCACCCTCGCCAGCGGACGCCACACCGTCGTCCGTCCCCGTGTTCGCCTCGGTCGTCGGAAGCTCCGACGTCGCGTCGGCCAACTCGTCGAGCGCCACCTTGTTCACTGCGGCCGGCATCAACGTCGTCGGGCCGAGCATCATCGCGCCGAGCAACGACGCGAACTCGCCAGCAGCGGTCGCATCGCGGCGCGCTGCGTCAGCCCGTACGGAGGTCTCTGCGCCGAGCGGAGTCGGTGCCGGGGTAGGGAGCAACGAGACCGCGTTCACGGGACCGCCGGCATCTTGGGCAACAGCGCGAGCGTGGCCTGGAGCAACCGCGCGGCCTTCTCCGGTGCGAGCTGGCTCAGCACCAACGCGGCTTGCTTGTCGCTCATCGCACCCAGTGCGCGCGCGGCTTCGGTCGGCTCGAGCTGTTCGATCGTCTTGGCGGCGTCGCGCGGGGCCATCTTGGAGAGCAATCGTGAGAGTCGCGCGTAGTCCGGCATCGAGTCGACCTTCGGGGTCGAACCCTCCGGTCCCACTCGGCCGTCCGTGCGTAGCGTCACCGTGGTACCGGCCTGCGCTGCCACCAGAGTGCCGATGGTCGTCGTCCCCGGAGGACCACCGCCGCCCTTCGTGTTACTCGAACCGCCCGCAAGTGCGTGGCCAGGTGCGGCGAGATGCGCAGTGTCGGTCTCGTGCGCGCTGTCCGGTGCTGGCGCGAGGGTATGCGCGACTTCTGTCGATCCCGCGGTCGGACTGTGGTCCCCGCCCTTGGCCGCGCGCGAGGAATCCGCATGCGTGCTGTCGCCGTGCGTGGAGTCGGCGGCCGTAGGCGCCGGCTTCATGAGCACCGCACCCGCACCGCCGCCGATCGCGAACGTCACGAGGAACGCGATGAGAGGGAGCATCATGGCTTTCATTTCACACCGTCCATCGGTTGATCAGGGGTCTGCCGTCCATGACGCTGGATGGCGAGGGCGTCCATCGCCGTACGCTCGGAGCGTGTATTGGCCACACGCCACTCCTCTTCGCGGCGCTCGCGGAGACGCGAGATCACGCGACGCTGTTGCATCGCCGTGTTGAGATCGCTCTGCGCCTTCGCCACTTCCGCCGACGTGGCTTCCACGATCTCCGACGCGGCCTTGATATGCTGGTCGAGCGACTCGAGTACCCGTTCGTTCTGATGCAGTTGGCCCACCGAGCTCGGCTGGCCGTGCGCCCGCACGAGATCGGCGCTGCTGGCCTTCCGCACGGCGGCGAGCGCTGCCATGGCGTTGCGCGCTTCGTGCGCCGCGTCGTTGGCAACGCCCAGTCGTGCGGCGATCGCTTGCTCACGTTGCTCGCGCAACGCGAGCACGCGCTGCAGGTCGAAGGAGAAGCGGCTGTTCGGTGCGGTCACGACGGCATCCTCGCGGAGGTGGTCATGGCGGGGTTGGAGGGGACGGCGGGTTTGTGCGCCGTGCCGGAACGCGGCACGGCAGCAGTTGCACGCTGCCCGATGTCCTGGAGCAGTTGCACGGTGCGATCGATCGGGGTGTAGTCTTCTGGCGGCTGCTGCAGCAGGTCGAGCATCGGGCCGCGCAGGTCCAGTGCGGTGTCGACGAGGGCGTTCGAGCCACGCTGGTACGCGCCGACGAGGATCAGATCCTCTTTCTCGCGGTACGCGGCCTCGAGGCGTTGCACCATGCCGGCGTTCTCGCGCTGGGCGCGCGTGATCACGTGGTCACGCACACGACTCTTGGAGTCGAGGATGTCGATCGCCGGATAGTGTCCCGCGCTCGCCAGCCGCCGCGTGAGCACGAGGTGTCCGTCGAGGATCGAGCGACTCGCGTCAGCGACCGGTTCGGTGAAGTCGTCACCGTCCACCAGCACGGTATACAGCCCCGTGATGCCCCCGATGCTGCCGTTGCCGGCGCGTTCGAGGAGGCGCGGAAGGTACGCGAACACCGACGGCGGATACCCCTTCGTGGTGGGCGGCTCACCCACCGCCAAGCCGATCTCGCGCCACGCCATCGCCACGCGCGTCACAGAGTCGACCATCAACAGCACCTGCTTGCCCTGGTCGCGGAACCACTCGGCGATCGCAGTGGCGACGAGCGCCCCGCGGGAGCGGAGCAGTGCGGACTCATCGCCGGTCGCGACGATGATCACGGAGCGCGCCAGTCCTTCGGGCCCGAGCGCGTTCTCGACGAACTCACGCACCTCACGACCGCGCTCACCCAGCAGCGCGATCACGTTCACATCGCTCTCGGCCTTTCGTGCGATCATGCCGAGCAGCACCGACTTGCCCACACCCGAGCCAGCGAAGATGCCCACGCGCTGGCCGCGACCGATGGTCAGCAGGCCGTCGATCGCACGCACACCGGTCACGAACGGCGTGTCAATGCGTTCGCGTTGCAGCGGGTTGGGCGGATCGTTCGAGAGCGGCACCCGCCCTTCGAAGTCGATCTTGCCCAGGCCGTCGATCGGCGTGCCGAGGGCGTTCACCACGCGGCCGAGCAACGCCTGGCCCACGCGCACGCCCATGTTGCGCCCGAGGTCCGCGACGCTCGCTCCCGGATGCATGCCTTCGATGTCGCCCAGCGGCATGAGCAACGCGCCACGCTCGTGGAAGCCCACCACCTCGGCGAGAACCGAGTGGTCGTCGCTCAGGCTGGTCACGCGGCACAGCGTGCCGAGTCCGAGCTCGAGTCCGGTCGCTTCCATCACGAGGCCGACGATGCGCGTCACGCGACCGAGCGGGCGCAGACGTGGTGCGTCGGTGATGCGATCCTGAAGTGATGTCAGCGAAGCAGAGACCATGACTGGCACGCGGGTGAGGATGTCCACAGTGGGGAAAAGCAACTGGCGTGCCGCTGGTGACGCGGCGCACACGGCGAGCTAACACATTGATGCGTATGTGGTTGCGATGCAGTCTGGGGTCCTGCGTCCCTCGCACCGATACTCGGCAAAGCGTGCCGAGCGGCAAGGGCGACCGGGCTGACTAGGCGTCGGTACCGCTGAGCCGACGGAAGATTTGCTCGAGGGCGAGGTCCACACGCCCATCGACGATGCGCTCACGGCCTTCCACCACACAGCCGCCTCGCACGATGCGCGGATCAGCGACCCAGTTGATGTCCGGATAACTCGGATCACCGGCGAGCAGCGCGTGGTCGGCGGGGTTCAACCGTACACGGAGCGTCGTCTCCTGCGGGAACTGCGCGAGTGCGTCCTGCACGAGCACGCGGATCGACGACGGCTCGAGCATCAGGTCGCGCTGTATGACCTGCCGTGCGATCGCGCTGGCGAGCGCGGCGAGATTCTCCTCGAGCACGCCGACGTAATGCGTCTCGTGTTCGCTTACCGTGCGCGCGGCCTGGTTCGTCGCCGCGATCGCATCGGCGAGCCGACGTTCGGCGGCGGCCTGCGCCTCGGCGCGACCGGCCGCGCGACCCTCTTCATACGCGGCACGCTTCGCGTCGGCCACCGCGCGGACGAACTGCTCCTGCATCTGCTCGCGTAGCGCGGTGAGTTCGTTCGCCGAGATCGGATGTCCCTGTCGCTGGAGCGGACGGTCGAACGGACCCGCCGCAGCCAGCGGCTTCGCGGCGGTCGAGTGCTGGCCGCGATCGGAGAGCTCGGCGAGATTCCACGGCACACTCGCCACGGGCGCGCGCTCGCGCGGCTGCGCCGCGAGCGACGGGGGCGTGGTGACGCGGCGGGGGCCTTTCGTCTGGCTCACTGCACGATGTCGTCGCTCGCCGAGGCGAGCACGATCTCGCCGGCCTCCTCGAGCGTGCGGATGGTGGAGACGATCGCCGACTGTGCCTTCTCGATGTCGCGCTTCTTCTGCGGGCCGAGATTCTCCATCTCTTCCTGCAGTGATGCCATGGCGCGGGACGACATGCCGCCCATGATCTTCTTGCTGAGCGCCTCGCTGACTCCCTTGAGTGCCAGCGCGAGCGTCTTGATCTCGACCTCGCGGAGCAGGCGCTGCACCGACTTGTCGTCGAGCCCGACCACGTCCTCGAAGACGAACATGAGGTCGCGGATCTGCTGCGCGAGTTGCGCGTCCTTGAGACTGACGCCTTCGAGCAGCTGCTTCTCCGACGAGCCCGGCACCAGGGCCAGGATCGCCGCGACCGCCTGTGGTCCGCCCGACGTACTGCCGCCCTGCGTCGTCTCGAGCTCTTCCGACCAGATGGAGCGCTCCACCAACTGCAGCATGTCCGGCGACACCTTGCCGATGGTCGCCATGCGGAACACGACCTCGGCGCCCAACTCCGGCGCCAGGTCCTTGAGCACGGTCGCGGTCTGCTGCGGGTTCAAGTGCGCGAGGATGAGCGCGATGGTCTGCGGGTGTTCGTTGCGCAGCATGGTGCTCAGTTGCCCGGGATCCGCGTTGCGCAAGCGATGCAGGCCCGCCGTCTCGGCGAGCTGCGTCTGGATGCGCTTGAGGATCGCGCCGGCCTGCGCCGGACCATACGCGCGCTCAAGCACGTGCTGCGCGTACTGCAATCCACCGTGGGCGATCGAGTCCGCGACGGTGAGCAGGTCCAACCATTCACGCAGCACTTCTTCCGCGAGTCCCGCGTCCACGGCGGCCAAGCGCGCGATCTCCACACCGATCGCTTCCGACTCTTCCGGACTGAGCGTCTTCTGCAGTGCCGCCGCCGACTCGGCGCCGAGCACCATGCAGAGGATCGCTGCCTTCTGCCGACCGGAGAGGTCGGTGATCTTGATGGGTCGGACCGCGGTGGAGGCCATGTGGATCGTGGAGAGTCAGGGAGGAGATCGGTGCGTCGGATCAGTCGCGGAGCCACGCACGCATGAGCTTCGCGGCGGTCTCGGGTTGCTGCGCCACCGAGGCGAGCACTTGCTCACGCACGGGGTTGTTCGGCACGACGATCAGCGGCGTCGAGCCTGATCTGGCGCTGCCGGGAAGACTCCCCGCGGCGGCCGCGGTATGGAGTCCCGCCTGCTGCGCCGCTCCGGCGAATGCGG
>JBJXGK010000030.1:0-25939 GCA_046153705.1 Gemmatimonadaceae bacterium | reverse complement strand
ACGCGAGTTATCGCCTCGGCCCCGGCGACCAGATGGTGCTGATCATCACCGGTGACGTGGAACTCGCCCACACGCTCGACGTGACGCGCGAGGGGTTCATCGTGATTCCGCAGGTGGGGCAGATCGGTGTGGCCAACCTCACCCTCGGCGAGCTCGAGGATCTGCTGTACGTGCGACTCGGCCGCGCCTACAGCGGGATCCGTCGCGGTGCGGGTGCGACGACGCGGTTCAGTGTCTCGGTGTCGCGGCTGCGGTCCAATCAAGTTTTCGTGGCGGGCGACGTGGTCGCGCCGGGCTCCTATCGCGTGACCAGCGCGGGCACGGCGCTCACGGCGCTCTATGCCGCCGGTGGCCCGACCATGCAGGGGTCGCTGCGCGCGGTGGAGGTCCGTCGTGGTGGCACGCTCGTCTCGACGCTCGATGTGTACGACTACCTGCTCCGCGGCGACGGCGCCAAGGACGTGCGTCTGCGGCAGGGTGACGTGGTGTTCGTGCCGGTGCACGGTCGGCGCGCGCGGATCCACGGCGCGGTGACCCGCCCGGCGACGTACGAAGTGAAGGCCGGCGAATCACTCGCCGATGTCGTGCGTGCCGCTGGCGGGCTCAGCGCGGCGGCGACGCGGCGGCGTGTGGTGATCGAGCGTGTGCTTCCGGCGGCCGATCGCGAGATGGGTCGTGAGCGTGCCGTGATCGAAGTCCCGCTCAGCGCGGACGGCACGGTGCCGTCGCTTGCGATGGAAGACGGCGACGTCGTGCATGTCCCTGGCATCGCCGATCGCGTGCGCGGTCGCATCATGGTGAACGGTCATGTGTGGTCAGGGGGTTCGCAGGGCTACACCCCGGGCCTCACGCTGGAGCAGGCCCTCGTACGCGCCGGCGGCGTGAAGCCCGACGCCTACTTGGGCACTGTGCACGTGTCGCGCTTGCGCGCCGATAGCACCCGTGTGCAGCTGCGCGCGGCCCTGCGGGACACCAGCGGCGCGACCGTGGCCCCGCTGGCGCTGCAGGAAGACGATGAGATCACCGTGTACAGCCGGACGGCGTTCCGTCCGGAGCGGTACGTGGTGATCAGCGGCGCCGTGAAGAAGGGCGGGCGTTTCCCCTATCGGTCAGGCATGACATTGCGCGACCTCGCGCTGATGGCCGGCGGTGTGGAAGAGCACGCCTACCTCACCGAGGCCGAGGTGGCGCGTATCCCTTTGCAGGGTGATGCAAAGGTGACGGCGCGTTCGATCCGGGTGCCGCTCGACAGCAGCTATCTGTTCGATATCTCGGGCGCCACGCTCGGTGGCAGCGCGGCGAGCGCATCGGAGTTCCCGCTCGAGCCGTTCGACAACGTGCTGATCCTGCGCGATCCCAACTGGCGCGAGCCGCGCAGCGTGCAGTTGTTCGGCGAGGTGCGTTTCCCGGGTCGCTTCACGCTGCTGAGCCGCTCGGAGCGTTTGTCGGATGTGATCAAGCGCGCCGGCGGGCTCACGAGTGAAGCGGATCCGGACGGCGCGTACTTCGCGCGCCTGGTGGCGGCGGAGGAGATCAAGCGACTGCAGGAGTCGCAGGCGCGTCGCGTGATGATGGTGTCTGACACGGCGGACTCAGCGGCCGCCGCGAGACGCGCCTTTGACGGCGTGGGTGATCGCATTCGGGTGGGCGTGGACCTGCAGGAGGCCCTGCGCAAGCGTGGGCGCAGCGACGACCTGTTGCTGGAACACGGGGACTCGATCCACGTGCCGAAGCTGCTGCAAACGGTGAGTGTGCGCGGCGGCGTGAATGCGGCGACGGCGTTGGCGCATGCAGGCCGGCGCTTGGGCTATTACATCGACGCGGCAGGCGGGACCACGGAGCGTGCGCGGTCGCGCCGGGCGTATGTGATTCAGCCGAACGGGAAGATCGAGAGCCGTCGGACGGTGCTGGGGTTCATCAAGTTGGATCCCAAACCGCGGCCCGGTGCGACGGTCGTGGTGCCAGAGCGTGGGGATGTCTTGCCGGCGACGAATACACTGGCGAACATCTCGATCGTGACGCAGTTGGTGGCGTCGTTGGCGGCGATTGTGGCGTTGTCGCGGTAGCGACGTCCCGTCACGCCCTTTCTCGATTCTCTTCACCACGGATACATGCCAACCTACCTCGTCACAGGTGGCGCCGGATTCATCGGCTCCGGGCTCGTGCGACAGTTGATCGCCGAGACGGATGCGACCGTTGTCAACGTCGATGTCCTGACGTACGCGGGCAACCTTTCGTCGTTGGATGCGGCTCGACACGACCCGCGACACCATTTCGTGCAGATCGACATCTGCGATGGGGACGCGCTGCGCGGCGTGTTCGAACGCTTCCGTCCCAGTGCGGTGTTTCATCTGGCTGCGGAATCCCACGTCGATCGTTCGATCGATGGTCCGGCCGAATTCGTCCGCACCAATGTTGTTGGCACGTTCACTGTCCTTCAGGAGGCGCTGAGGTTCTGGCGAGGCCTTGATGCCGAGGCGCAGCATCGATTCCGCGCCGTGCATGTCTCCACTGACGAGGTGTTCGGCTCGCTCGGCGACACGGGTCACTTCACGGAATCGACCGCGTACGACCCCTCCTCTCCATACTCTGCGAGCAAGGCGGGCTCGGACCACTTCGCTCGTGCGTGGCATCGGACCTACGGCCTGCCGGTCGTGATCACCAACTGCAGCAACAACTACGGGCCGTATCAATTCCCGGAGAAGCTGATCCCATTGATGATCCGAAAGGCACTGGAGGGAGCGGCGCTCCCGGTGTACGGCGCCGGCGAGAACGTGCGCGACTGGCTCTATGTGGATGACCATGCCCGCGCGTTGCGGCTCGTCTGCGATCGGGGGCGTCCGGGCGAGACCTACAACATTGGCGGGGGCAATGAGCGTCGGAACATCGATGTCGTCCGGTTGATCTGTGCGCTGCTCGACGAGCTGCGGCCGGGGCCCGTGCCGTACGCACGGCAGATCGCATTCGTCACCGATCGACCCGGACACGACCACCGCTACGCGATCGACGCCAGCAAGATCCGGAACGAACTCGGGTGGCGGGCGCAGGAGGACTTCACATCCGGTCTCCGACGGACGGTCGAGTGGTACCTGAACCACTCGGCGTGGACGGAGAGCATCACCAGTGGCGCGTATCGAGGTGAGCGTCTCGGCCAGCTCGACCGCGCGTAGGACGTCTGCGCGACGCGCAGCGCTGCAGCAATGACTCGTGTTTCGTCCCCGCTCCGGCGCGGCACTGATATATTGCGCTGGGTGCGGGGCGGGTCCGTTCCTGAGGTGGCCGTTCGACGCCGGCGACCGCTTTTGCATCACCACTTCCCTTCGATCGACCCCAGATGCGGACATCGTTCGGCCACCGCGACGTGAGCGCGTGCCTCCTGCAGGCGCGGGAGTGCGCGCGCCTCGTGACCGCCCCCGCCGTGCCGGTCTGCGCGGAGGCCACATGAGTCGCCGGGGGATCATCCTCGCGGGAGGCGCAGGGACCCGACTCCATCCGGTCACCTCGGTGGTGTCGAAGCAGCTCCTGCCGGTCTACGACAAGCCGATGATCTACTATCCGCTGTCGACGCTGATGCTCGCGAACATCCGGGACATCCTCATCATCTCGACGCCGGCCGACACACCGCGCTTCGCGGAGCTGCTGGGGGACGGGTCACGGTGGGGGATCAATCTGCAGTACGCGGTGCAGCCGAGCCCGGATGGGCTTGCGCAGGCGTTCGTGATCGGGCGGGACTTCATCGACGGCCGTCAGTCCGCCCTCATTCTCGGCGACAACGTGTTCTTCGGGCACAGTCTCTACGAGACCTTGGCTCGCGCCTCTGCGCGGACCACCGGCGCGACCGTCTTCACGTATCGCGTGAGCGATCCGGAACGGTACGGCGTCGCCGAGATGGACACGCAGGGCCGAGTCGTCTCCCTCGAGGAGAAACCGGCGAAACCGAAGTCGAACCTGGCCGTCACCGGTCTGTACTTCTACGACGAGACCGCTTGCGATCGTGCGGCCGGCCTCCGTCCTTCGCCGCGTGGCGAGTTGGAGATCACGGACCTGAACCGCGCGTTCCTCGACGACGGCGCGCTGCACGCGGAGCGCCTCGGGCGCGGTTACGCGTGGCTCGACACGGGCACCCACGACGCACTGCTCGAGGCCTCTCAGTTCATCGCGACGGTCGAACGACGCCAGGGCCTCAAGGTCGCGTGCCCCGAAGAGGTCGCGTTCCGGCTGGGGTGGATCACGCGGGACGAGCTGTCGGCACTCGCCCAGCGATCCGGCAAGAGCAGCTACGGCGTGTATCTCCAGTCCCTCGCGGACGCGAGCCTCGACGCATGACGGACCGCTCAGCGTCGCGCGCGCCGCGCCCTCAGTCCCCGCGCAGGCCATGACGTTCGCGGCGTCCCCCGCTCCCATGCTTCGCGTCGGTGTCATCGACTACGGCATGGGGAACATCGGGTCGATCTGCAAGATGCTTCGGTTGGTGGGTGCGGAACCCATCGTTTCGGCGGATCCGGCGCAGCTGCAGCACGCGGACAAGCTCGTACTTCCCGGGGTCGGGCACTTCGATCGAGCGATGTCGAACCTCGCGGCCGCGGGATTGATCGCGGGGTTGCACGAGCTTGTGGTCGGGCGCGGGACGCCCATCCTCGGGATCTGTCTCGGCATGCAACTGATGTGCGAGGGCAGCGAGGAAGGGAGTCAGCCCGGTCTGGCGTTCGTGCAGGCGCACGTCCGTCGTTTCGTTCCGACCGATTCGCGTCTGAAGGTGCCGCACATGGGCTGGGCCGCCCTCGATGTCGCGCGGCCGTCGACCCTGCTGGCCGGCGTGGAGACCGACTCGCGGTTCTACTTCGTGCACTCGTACTATGTCGACTGCACCGACGCCAACGACGTCCTCGCGCGCACGACGTACGGTGCGCCGTTCGTGTCGGCGTTCGCCCGTGGCAACATCTTCGGCGTGCAGTTCCACCCCGAGAAGAGCCATCGATTCGGCATCCAGCTCTTCCGGAACTTCGTCGGAGCGGCGCGATGACCCGCGCGCGGATCATCCCGGTCCTCTTGCTCGGTGATGGTGGGCTCGTGAAGACCGTGCGGTTCGGCAAGCGTCGCTATGTCGGCGATCCGATCAATGCCGTCCGCATCTTCAACGACAAGGAAGTCGACGAACTGGTCCTTCTGGACATCGATGCGACGGCGGAGGGACGTTCTCCCAACTTCGCGCACGTCGAGGAGATCCTGTCGGAAGCCTTCATGCCGGTCGGGTACGGAGGCGGCGTCCGCAGCATGGCGGACGTGGAGCGTCTCTTCAAACTGGGCGTGGAGAAGGTCGTCATGAACTCGATCCTCGCCGAATCACCCCAGCTGCTCGCCGACGCGTCGAAGGCCTTCGGCTCCCAGAGCGTCGTGGCGAGCGTCGACGTGAAGAAGGACCTGCTCGGGCGTCATCGTGCCTACACGCACGGCGGCACCCGCCGGCTTGCTGGCGATTTTCGTGACCACCTGAAGCGTTGGCAGGATCTCGGGGCGGGCGAGGTCGCCCTGAACTCGATCGACCGTGACGGGACGCGGGCAGGGCTGGACGTGGACCTGATCCGGTCGGTCTCCTCGTCGTTGAGCGTCCCGCTGTTGGCCGTCGGCGGTGCCGGCACCGTCGAGCACCTCATCGACGCGTTACGCCACGGCGCCTCGGCCGTCGGTGCAGGATCGATGTTCGTCTTCATCGGAGTACATCAAGCGGTGCTCATCAACTATGTCGAACGGTCGGCGTTCGACCTCCTCAATTCCGCGATTCATGACTGAGCGCAGCCCCACCGGGGTCCCCGCCGTCCCACACCGCATCTGCGCCCGCTGCGTGATGGATACGACGGTCCCCGAGATCGAGTTCTACGCGGACGGCCGATGCTCGTGCTGCCGCGACTACGACGAGAACCGCACCGGCGAGGTGTTCGCGAACGCCGATGGATCCGAGCGGATCGAACGGTTGGTGGACGAGATCCGTCGTCGGGGCAAAGGGGCACCGTATGACTGCCTCATCGGACTCAGCGGCGGCGTCGACAGCACTTATGTTGCGTACTTGGTGGCCAAGCGCTACGGGCTGCGGGCTCTGGCGGTCCATCTCGACAATGGGTGGAACACGGAACTGGCGGTGGACAACGTCGAACGGACCGTGAAGACCCTCGGGATCGACCTGACCACGCACGTCCTCGACTGGCGCGAGTTCCGTGACATCCAGGTCGCATTCCTCCGGTCCGGCATCTCCAACATCGAGATCCCGACGGACCATGCCATCTGGGCCGTCCTGCTGCGGACCGCCGCGAAGATGGGTATCCCGTACATCGTGGCCGGCAACAACGTGGTCACGGAGTCCATCATGCCGGAGAGCTGGCTGTACGGGTCGAAGGATTCGCGGCTGATCCGCGCGATCCACCGTCGCTTCGGCACGGTGCCGATGAAGACCTATCCGCACCTCACCACCCCCGACTACGCGTACTACCTCTTGCTGCGCGGTATCCGCTGGGTGCCGATCCTGAACTACGTGCCGTACGTCAAGTCCGAGGCGAAGCAGCTGTTGATGCAGGAACTGGGCTGGCGGGACTACGGCGGCAAGCACTTCGAATCGATGTTCACTCGGTTCTTCCATGCGGACTATCTGCCGGCCCGATTCGGTTACGACCTCCGGAAGTCGTACTTCTCGGCGCTCGTCTGCTCCGGGCAGGTCACGCGCGCCGACGCCTTGGCGGAACTCGCGCAGCCGCCCGCACCTCTGCAGATGATCCAGCAGGACCGGGCGTACGTCATCAAGAAGCTCGGCCTCAGCGACGCGGAGTTCCAGGCGATCCTCAGCGAACCGAACCGCACGTACCGAGACTATCCGAACACCGACGGCCTCTGGCGCAAGCTCAACTGGCTGGTGCGCTGGGCCCGTGCGCGCATCACCCGCGTCTGACCGTATGACGTCACGCGCGACGGACGAGGCAGGCGCGCTGGTCACCGTGGTGGTCCCGTCGTACAACCATCGGGAGTACATCGGCGCGACCATCGAGAGTGTCCTGGCCCAGTCCCATCCGGCCGTGCAGCTCGTCGTGATCGATGACGGATCGACGGACGGCTCGGCAGCGCTCCTGCAGCAGATGGCAGAGGCACGAGGCTTCGACCTGATCCTGCAGTCGAACGGCGGTGTGTGCCGTGCGCTGAATCGCGCGATCCGGGAACGCGCGCGCGGGCAGTGCATCGCACTGCTGGGATCGGACGACGTGTGGGACCCGCGGAAGCTGGAGCGACAGCTCGCGCGTCTGGCGCAGGTGCCCGACGCCGAACTCTGTTTCGCGCAGGCGCGGTACTTCACGCAGACCCCCAGCGATGCGTATGGGGAGCCCTTCCCTGCGCGACCGCGTGAAGGCGACCTGCTGCGGTTCGTGTTCTGGCGGCAGCACGTTCCTGCGGGCACGCTGCTGTTCACGCGAGCGCTCTACGATGCGCTCGGCGGCTTCGATGAGTCCTTGCGGGAGGAGGACTGGGATTTCGTGATCCGTGCCGCGGCGCGGACCAAGTTCGCGGCGGTTCCGGCGCCACTGCTCTGGTACCGGGCGCATCAGACCAACACGATGCGTGCGCGGCCGCGTGCTGCGATCTTCCATCAGAAGGCGCTCATCCTCGCCAAGAACTTCGCGCTCGTCCCTGCGGGTCTCTGGTTCGGAGCGCTGACACTACATTTCGTCCACGACATCGTGTTCCAGCGGTTCCTCTCGCTCTTTCACCGATACCGTCCCGTTCGTGACCATCGCTGAATCCGCCTTCGTCCATCCGCTGTCCGATGTCGCCGAATGTGAGATCGGGGAGCGGACCCGTGTCTGGCAGTTCGTGGTCATCATGCGGGGGGCTCGCATCGGCGCGGATTGCAACATCTGTGCGCAGGTCCTGATCGAAGGACACGTCAGCGTCGGGGACCGGGTCACCGTGAAGTCCGGCGTGCAGCTCTGGGACGGCGTGCAGCTCGACGACGATGTGTTCGTCGGCCCGAACGTGACGTTCACGAACGACCCCTTTCCGCGCAGTCGTGTCCGGGTCGAGACGTATCCGGCGACGCGTGTGTGCGCCGGCGCATCGCTCGGAGCGGGATCGGTCATTCTGCCCGGCATCACGATCGGTGCCGGTGCGATGGTGGGGGCTGGCGCCGTGGTGACGCGCGATGTGCCGCCGGGAAGCATCGTCGTCGGCAATCCGGCTCGGCATCAACGCTGGATCGAGGGATCGCCGTGAGCGGGGACGTCGAGACCTGTCGACTCGTGAAGCTCCCGCGTCTGAGTGACGGGCGCGGTAGCCTGTCGTTCGTGCAACCAGGACCGCTGCTGCCCTTCGAGATCCGACGGGTCTACTATCTTTACGACGTTCCGTCGAACCAAACGCGAGGCGCTCACGGCCATCGCCGGCTCCAGCAACTGATGGTCGCCGTCTCGGGATCACTCACCGTCGAGTGCGATGACGGCCGGGCGCGACGCGTGTTCCACCTCGACGCGCCGGATGTGGGCTTGTACGTGACTCCCATGATCTGGCGGAATCTCACGGCGTTCTCGGAGGGGGCGGTCTGCATGGTCATCGCGTCGGAACCGTATGATGAAGGCGACTACTTCCGCGACTACAACGACTTCCTCGCGGCGGTGACGTCATGAGCGTCCCCTTCCTTGACCTGAGGGCATCGTACCGGTCCCTGCAGTCAGAGATCGACGCCGCGGTTTCGCGTGTGCTCGACAGCGGGTGGTACATCGGGGGACCGGAAGTCGAGGCCTTCGAGCAGGAGTTCGCCGCGTTCGTGGATGTGCCGCATTGCATCGCGGTGGCGAACGGGCTCGACGCCCTGCATCTCGCGCTGCTCGGTGCCGGCGTGCAGAGCGGCGACGAAGTCATCGTCCCGGCGCACACCTTCGTCGCGACGTGGCTGGCCGTCTCCCAGTGCGGCGCCGTCCCCGTGCCAGTCGATGTGCGTCCGGATACGTACCAACTGGATCCGTCGCGCCTCGAGGCGGCCATCACGCCGCGCTGCCGAGCGATCGTGCCGGTCCATCTGTACGGGATGCCGGCGGACCTCGACGCGATCCACGACGTCGGGCGGCCGCGCGGGATCACCGTGATCGAGGACGCGGCGCAGGCCCATGGCACGTTGTATCGCGGACGACGCATCGGCGGGCATTCGTTGGCCTCGACGTGGAGCTTCTACCCGGGCAAGAACCTCGGGGCGTTCGGCGACGCAGGCGCGATCACCACGGGTGACGCCGCGTTGGCCGCGCGGCTCCGCTCGCTGCGCAACTACGGCTCGCGTGCGCGCTACGTGCACGAGGAGCGAGGCTTCAACAGTCGCCTCGATCCACTGCAAGCGGCGATCCTGCGAACCAAGCTCCGGCACTTGGAGCCGTGGAATGCTCGCCGACGCGACATCGCGGCCCGCTACCTGAACGAGTTGCAGGGCACGGGCCTCGTGCTCCCCACCGTGCCGGCGTGGGCGGAATCGTCGTGGCACCTGTTCCCCGTGCGCCATCCGATGCGCGACGCATTCCGGGACGCGTTGTCGGAGCGCAAGGTCGAAACGCTGATCCACTACCCCATCCCGCCGCATCTGCAGGGCGCGTACACGGGCTGCGGGTTCGCGCGCGGCGCGTTCCCCATCGCGGAGACGACGTCCGACACGGTGCTGAGTCTGCCGATCGGCCCCGCGATGACGGAGACTCAGGTGACGACCGTCATCGAGGCCGTGCGGGCCGCCGTCCGGACCGTGCAGTGGGCGGCGTGATCACGGCCGTCGATAGACACCCGCGCCTCCGACCCGCGACGGAGGCCGATCTCGCGGAGATGGCATCGATCCACAAGGCGTCCTACGGCCCCGGGCATTTCCTTGCGCTGTTGCCTGCGGCGACCATCGCGGCGTACTACCGGCTCTTCCTCGGCGAAGGGTCCCAGATCGTCGTGGCGGAAGTCGAGTCCCCGGGCGGCGGCGCCTCGTCACTTGCCGGATTCGCCGTCTTCGGCAGGAACATCGAGCCCCGCATCGGCGTCTTCAAGCAGCAGCAACGGGCAGCGATCCTTCGCACCGCCCTCGCCCACCCTCTCGTGTCGGCGCGCAAAGTAGCGCTGGGCCTGCTCGGGGGCTCAGGGCCGTCGATGCCGCATGATCCTGCGCCGTGGCTCCTGCTCTCGATCGCGGTCCGCGGGGCCAGGCGCGGAACGGGCTCCGTGCTGCTGCGAGAGATGCTCCGAAGCGCGGCGCAGAACGGTCAGGATCGATTCGGCCTCTACGTGCGCCATTCCAATGTCGGCGCCATCAACGCCTATTTGCGCGCCGGCTTCCGCATCGTCGCCTCGTTGGCGGACCAATACTACATGGAGATCGCGTTGCGCCCCCTTGCCTCCTCGGACCCCGTCTGAATGTCGACCACCGCACGCAAGTTCCTCCCGTTCGCCGCACCCGAGATCGGTGAGGAAGAGATCGCTGAGGTCGTGGATTCGCTGCGTTCCGGCTGGGTGACGACCGGACCCAAGGCCCGTCGGTTCGAGCAGGACTTCTCGGCGTTCCTCGGGGGCGGTGTCGAGAGCGTCGCCGTCAACTCCGCCACGGCAGGCCTGCACCTGGCACTCGAGGCACTCGGCGTGGGTCCCGGGGATGAGGTGATCACGACCACCCACACGTTCACCGCGACCGCGGAGGTCGTCCGATACCTCGGCGCGACCCCGGTGTTCGTGGATGTGAAGCCGGACACCTTGAACATCGACCCTGAGGCGGTGCGTGCTGCGATCAGCCCACGCACCAAGGTCATAATCCCGGTGCACTACGCGGGGCTTTCCGCCGACATGACGACGCTCGCGGCGATCGCACGCGACGCCGGCATCGCCATCGTCGAGGATGCGGCGCATGCGCTGCCGACGACGCATGGCGGGCGCTTGATCGGGACCCTGGAGAGCGACATCACGGTGTTCAGCTTCTACGCGAACAAGACGATCACGACGGGCGAAGGCGGGATGCTGGTCACCCGCAACCCGGCGCTCGCGGCGCGGGCGCGTACGATGCGCCTGCACGGGATCAACCGCGACGCGTTCGATCGATTCACCGCGACCGTCCCCAGCTGGTACTACGAGGTGGTGGCCCCGGGGTTCAAGTACAACCTCACCGATGTGGCCGCTGCCATCGGCATCCATCAACTCCGAAAGGCGGAGGCGTTCCGTGCGCGTCGTGAAGCGATCGCCCAAGCGTACCAGGCGGCGTTCGCTTCCCTCCCCGTGCGGCTCCCCGCCGCCGCCCCGGCTGGTGATCTGCACGCGTGGCACTTGTATGTCCTGCGGTTGGGTGACGTCGCGATCAGCCGCGACGCATTCATCGACGCGCTCTATGCGGCGGGCATCGGCTGCAGCGTGCACTACATCCCGTTGCACCTGCAGCCGTATTGGCGTGACACCTTCGCACTCCGCGCCGAGATGTTCCCGGAGAGCCAGCGCGCCTACGAGCGCATGGTTTCGCTGCCGATCTACACGAAGATGAGCGACGAGGACGTCGCGCATGTGATCGCGACCGTCCGCACCACCCTCGGTCGATGATGAAGCGAGTGCTCGACGTGGCTGGCTCTGCCTTCGGCCTCGTCGTGCTCGCGCCGGTCTTCGCGGTCGTCGCGGTCCTGATTCGCCTCGACTCGCCCGGGCCTGTGTTCTTCCGACAGGAGCGGGTCGGCCGATTCGGTCGGACGTTCCGGATCCACAAGTTCCGCACCATGCGCCACGCGCCGGTATCGCGAGGCCCCGCGATCACGGTCGGCGCGGATCCCCGGGTGACGCGTATCGGCGCCACGCTCCGTCGCTACAAGCTCGACGAGCTCCCGCAGCTCATCGACGTGTTCCGGGGCGAGATGAGTCTGGTCGGACCACGACCTGAGGTCCCGCAGTACGTCGCACACTATTCGGAAGAGGACCGTCGGATCGTCCTCTCCGTCCGCCCCGGCATCACGGACCGGGCGTCGCTGGAGTACAGTGACGAGAGTGCGCTCCTCGCGGCGGCGGCCGACCCCCAGCGGTTCTACATCGACCAGATCCTGCCGGCGAAGCTACGCCACTATCGCGCGTATGTCGCGGCGAACAGCGTGACCGAGGACATCGCCATCATCCTCGCGACAATCGGGAAGATCGCGGGACTCCGCCGCGCAGGCTGAGGCGCGTTGGTCCGCGCAGCGCCGCGCCACCACCGCGCTGCGTCAACGGACGCCGATCTTCTCGAGATACGAGTCGGCCACCTTGCGGTCGGTCAGCGTCGCCGCCGTCTGCAGCGCTCGGCGTGAGACCGCGGTCTTCTGCTCGTACGACATCGCAGCAATCCTGCGGATCGTGTCCCGTAGCCCTGCGACGTCGCCGGCCTCGCAGAGGAATCCGTTGTCGCCATCGACGATGACGCCATCGATGCCCTGCCCTCGCGTCCCGATCGTCAAGCACCCCTTGGCCATGGCCTCGAGGTAGACGAGGCCGAAGGCTTCCGGCTTGCTGACCATCGCGAAGACGTCCGACTCCTCGAGTCGTGCCTGGACCTCGACGCGCGACCGATGGCCTTCGAACGTGACGCAGTCCGCGATCCCGAGCTTCCGGACCAGCTCCACCAACGCAGGTTCAAGTAGCCCCTGCCCGATGATGCGCAGCGTGAAGTCCTTGGCCGGGAACGCCTGGTGGAGCGCGTGGAGAAGGACATCTACGTTCTTGAGCGGAATCAACATGCCGGCGAAGCAGAAGGACGTCTTGGCACCACGGAACTTCGCGTCCGGGATCGTCTCGCGAACGAACTGCTCCGGGACTCCGGAGGGACAGATGAAGAGGTCCGCGCGATTCCCATGGTCACGGACGAATCGGTCTTGCATCTCCCGGAAGCGGAACCCCATGCGATCGACCGCGCGCAGGAGCCCGACCGCGTCGCGGCCGAAGAGTCCGGCGATGATCTTCGGATCCTCGTGCACGACGAGGGACGCTTTGGCCTCGGGGTAGAAGCGCTTGAGCTCCGGAATCAGCGGGAGCTGCGGATTCACGAAGTGGCAGATGATGACATCCGGCACGAATCCGTGTGCCGTGTTCTCCTCGTGGATCACGCGCGCGAGTCGGCGGAGTGTCCGGTCGAAGAACCGCATATGGGGGAAGAGCTTGAACACCGGGAGGCTCACGACGTCCACCCCGTCGTGCCGGTAGCGCACGACTCCTTTGAGTCGGTGGAACGGGATGAAGTCCGTCCGGAACATCCGCTTCACGAACGACTTCAGCATCCTCGCGAGCGGGTAGAACGGCGCCGGGAACACCGACCGCGAGTGGTACACCCGGACGTCGTGTCCGCGTGCGATCCACTCCTTCACGTAGTAGTGCACGACCGGCGTGTCGTACGCGCTGTTCGGGTTCGGATACTCGGACGTCAGCACCAGCAGTCTCATCGGCGTCCTTCGCACGCCCGCGGGGCGGTGACAGTCATGTCCCTCGGCGCGACCGTCAACGCGGCTTCCGCCAGACCATCTGGTTCACGACTCCGGTGTAGCTCTGCACGAGCTTCACGACCTTGGTTGAGACATTGCCATCTTCGTAGGCCGGCACCGCACTCGCGTGGCGTCCATCCCGATGGAGGTCCACGGCCAAGCGGACGGATTGGATGACCGATTCCGGATCGATGGCCCCGACGATGAACACGCCCTGCTCCATCGCTTCCGGCCGCTCAGTCGACGTCCGGATCGCGACGGCCGGGAATCCCAGGCAGGCGCTCTCCTCGGGCAGAGTGCCGCTGTCGGAGACGACGCAGAACGCACTGGACTGCAACCGATTGTAGTCGAAGAACCCGAACGGCGGCCGCACGATCACCCGCTCAGGGAACCGCACGTCGCGCTGCGCGATCATCTTGGCGGAGCGTGGATGGCAGCTATAGACCACGGGCATAGCGAACTCGTCCGCCAGTCGACCGATGGAGGCCATCAGCGAACGGAAGTTCGCCTCGATGTCGATGTTCTCCTCACGATGCGCCGAGACGACGATGAACCGCCCGGGCTCGAGCCCGACATCCTCCAGCACCGTGCTGGCCGCGATGTTCGCCGCGCACCCGCTGAGCACCTCGCGCATCGGCGAGCCGACGACGAACGTGTGCTCCGGCTTGACCCCCGATTCGAGGATGTAGCGCCGCGCGTGTTCGGAATAGCAGAGGTTGATGTCGCTGGTCACATCCACGATGCGGCGGATCACCTCCTCCGGCAGGTTCTCGTCCTTGCAGCGGTTCCCTGCCTCGAGATGGAAGATCGGGATCTTGAGTCGCTTCGCGGACAGCACGGCGAGGCAGGAGTTGGTGTCACCCAGCACGAGCACCGCGTCGGGCCGCACGTCGACCAGGCACTGATACGATTTGGCGATGACGTTCCCCATCGTCTCCCCGGCGTCCTGCCCCGCGACACCGAGGAAGTGGTCGGGCGCCCGCAACCCGAGATCCTTGAAGAAGACCTCGTTGAGCTGGTAGTCGTAGTTCTGTCCGGTGTGCACCAGCACGTGATCGAAATACCGATCACACTGCTTCATGATGGCGGACAGCTTGATGATCTCGGGGCGGGTCCCGACGATCGTCATCAAACGGAGCTTCTTCATGGGATTCGCATCAGAAGGGTTCAGCACGGTGGGGACCGGCGCGCGGATGCCGCGCGGACTCACGTCGCGGGACGTGCGTCGGGCGTTCCGCCATAGTGAGGATAGAGGTGTGCATGCGTCTTCATCCACTCCGCCAGCTCGACCACCATCCGCTCGTACGTGGGGACCTCGCAGTCCAGCTCGCGCCGCGTTCTCAGCAGGGATTTGTCGACCGCGAGCCCTTCCACCGGGACGACGGTGACGGCCTCAAGGCGGAGATACCGATTGAAGAGGCCGAGCAACTCGTACTTCGAGATCGACGCATCCGGGACGATGTTGAACAGCCCCGGGATCCGACGACGCACCGCGTACTCGATCGTCTTGGCCAGTTGCAACGTCGTTTGGCCCGTCCAGATGGCGCGGGTGAAGCCCTTGACCTCCCCCTGTTGACGCATGAACCAATTCAGCAGGCCGATGCCCGAGGGATGCATGTCGGGACCGACGATCGACGTGCGGAGCGTGAGATTCTTGCCGTCCTCCAGTTCGCCGAGTGCCTTGGAGCGATCGTAGAAGGTCGGACCGTCACGGACGTCGTCCTCCCGATAGCCGCCGCGGCGGCCGGAGAACACACAATCCGTGCTCAGATGCACGACCTGAGTCGCCATGCCCGTGGTGAACTCCGCCAGCAGGTGCGGCAACGTGGCATTGATGAAGCAGGCGTCGACCTTGTGGGCCTCCGCGTCGGCGTTGAGGATCCCCACGCAGTTCACGACCGCGTCGTACGACGCGTGTTCCAGATTCTGTCGGAGTGCGGCGGTATCGCGTACGTCGCCGATGATGCTCTCCATGACGCTGGAGCGTTTCCGCGCGAACCCCATGACCGCATGCCCCTGGCTGCGCAGATACAGGCCGACCATATGGCCCGCCATCCCGTTGCAGCCGAGTACCAGGAAACGCAACTTAGCCTCGGACACGTTTGCCCATCTCGTCGCGGATGTACTCGAGGGTGAGCAACTTGGCCTTTACCTGTGCGACATCCAGCATCTCGGTGTTGTTGCTGTTGAACTCGGTCAGCAGGTTCCGGGTCACGTCGCCCTGGATGAAGTACTTGTTGTAGTTCAGCGTGCGGTTGTCGCTCGGCACGCGGAAGAAACGCCCCAGATCGAGCGCCGCTGCGCACTCTTCGTTGGTGAGCAGCGTCTCGTACATCTTCTCGCCGTGACGGATCCCGATCGTCCGGATCGCGCCCTTGTCCACTCCGAACAGCTCGCAGACGGCCTCGACTTGGGTCTGGAGTGTGCACGCCGGCGCCTTCTGCACGAGGATGTCGCCGTGTACGCCATGCTCGATCGCGAACAACACGAGATCCACGGCTTCGTCGAGGGTCATGATGAACCGTGTCATCGACGCCTCGGTGACCGACAGGGGCTGCCCGCTCTTGAGCTGCTCGATCCACAGCGGGATCACGGACCCGCGCGAGCACAGGACGTTGCCGTAGCGCGTGCAGCAGATCTTCGTCTCCTGCGCATCCACGGTGCGCGCCTTGGAGATGACGATCTTCTCCATCATCGCCTTCGAGGTCCCCATCGCGTTGACGGGATAGGCCGCTTTGTCGGTCGAGAGGCACACCACGGCCGCGACCCCCTCGTCGATCGCGGCCGTAAGGACGTTGTCCGTGCCGAGGATGTTGGTCTTCACCGCTTCGAGCGGGAAGAACTCACAGGACGGCACCTGCTTCAACGCCGCGGCGTGGAAGACATAGTCGACACCGCGGGTCGCCGCACGGACGCTCCCGAGATCGCGGACATCCCCGACATGGTACTTGATCTTGCCGGCGAGGTGCGGCACGCGCTCCTGATAGTCGTGGCGCATGTCATCCTGCTTCTTCTCATCGCGGGAGAAGATCCGGATCTCCGAGATGTCGGTCTGCAGGAAGCGATTCAGCACCGCGTTCCCGAAGGAGCCGGTGCCGCCGGTGATGAGGAGTGTCTTTCCGTTGAATGACAGCATGTTCCCGATGCTAGACGTTGGGGTACCGTTCAACCGTGAACGAACGGTTGCGCAGGAGCACCCGGATGATGTTGCGGACCAGCTCCAGTCCCGACCGCAGGCCCGCGACGTTGTACAGACGGTACAGGAAAGGGATGATCAGCGCCGCGTCGTGGAGGTTCTTGATGCCCAGCCTCCGCCCTTCGAAGCGCACGAGACTGGTGATGACGAAACCGTAGACCGGCGGCTTCCGGACGACCCGACGCCGCGACCGCTGGAGCAGGTCGTTGAAACGATCGAGCAGTCCGTGTTGCACCGCGATCGCCTTGAGGATCTCCAGCTCGCGGACCAACACGGCGTTCTCGAACGAGCTCTTCTCCATCAGGTTGAACGACTCCTGGAGCAACGCCTCGTACGAGAGCGGCGGGAACTGCCCCGGCCACCCCGGCAGGTCCCGGGCCGTGAGCAGGTAATCGGCGGACATCAGGGTCGCCAGCGGCGAGTACGGTTGCGAGGCGAGCTCGCGGTGCATCGCCCGGCCGACGTTGTCCGCGAAGAACCGCTCCGCGACCTGCCGCGCATCCCCGTCCGTCTTCTGGTACTTGATCCCTTGCGACTTGATCGTCGTACCGCCGATCGACAGCGGTTCGTCGGTGAACGCGAAATCCTCCACCTCTCCCGCCAGCACGATCCCCGAGAACCCGTCCGGCGTCGGGCAGACGTAGAAGCTGCCGTCACTCGTGCGGGACTTCACTCGGTCGATCAACTCGGTGGAGGCGACACCCTTCATGTAGAACATCGGACACTCGGACACCTGGTACCGGAACGTCCGCGCGATCGTCGACAGGAACTCGCGGGACTTGATGAACCGGACACCACGGTCCTTGCGGCGCTCGATGTAGACGATGTTCTCGCCACCCGGCTGTTCCGGATAGGTGAAGCCCGCGAGCGGCCATGTCAGCAGTTCCCGCTTGGTCGTCGACAGGATCTCGTGCATGCGCGAGATGCACCCCGGCACCAGGCCGTCGTCCCCGCCCAGCGCGATCACATACCCTGGGGCCACCTGCCGGAGCGCGAACTCGAAATTCTCCCGCATGCCGATGTGGCGTTCGTGCGCGAACAGCTTGATCCGGCTATCGACACGCATGAGTTCCCGCACCATCGCCACCGACCCGTCCGTACTACCGTCATCCGAGACGATGATCTCGAAGTTCGGATAGTCCTGCAGCATGCAGGTCCGGAGCGTATGCACCAGATACTCGGCACGATCCTTCTGCGGGATGATGACGGTAAACCGGGGATATCGCTGGCTCTGGAGCTCGTTCACGTCTCGCTGGTCGAAGAGGGAAAGGTGCGCCGGGTCGGTCTCTGGGTCCATCACCGCCGACCCGGGGAAACGCCGGTCACCGCACCAAGAGAGAAGTTACGCGCCGGGAGTGCACACGCGATAGCGCTCCGCAGCCCATCCACGTCGCCGACCGGCATCGGCGTGGTCGTCCGCTACGCCACCGGTAGACTACCGAGGGAAGCACCTGCCGAGGCAGCACCCTCCGGCGCCTCGGCACGCGCCCGCCGGCGTTCGTACCGGCGCGCGAGTTCCTGATCCAACGCGAACCAGAGGTAGGCGAGCACGTACACGATCAGCTGGAGATTGCCGCCTACATCGGAGAACGGGTAGAGCTTGATTCCGCCCAGCATGCAGAGACTCATGAGGAAATGCAGCAGGATCAGCTGATGGAATCCCAGCGTTCCGTCCCGCGCTCGCGTGCCGCGCAGGACCAGCGCCGTGAAGTAGAGGAAGAGTACCGGGGGCACCAGCGGGCCGAAGTCGAGGGCGAAGTCGCCGACGAAGCCGATGAAGACCTCGTCGCTGACATGCAGGGTCGGATACTTGTCGCGACGTTCCTGGAAGTTGCGCGGCACCCCTTCGATGCCCAGCATGCGCTTGAACAGCGGCACCGTCCGGTCACCATAACGGATCCCGTTATTGTCGAGACCATAGTTGCTGAAGAAGATGTTCTGCTGACCGAGATAGAAGTACGTCGACGCGACCGCCCCCTCTTCCTGATCGCCGAACCGGCTCACGGTGAGATACACGAGCGGCACGGCGGCGGCGGCGATCACGACGGCGCCGACCACACGGATCGCGCGTCGTACCCCGCGACCGTACCAGCGACGCATCGCGAAATACGTGATCCCGAACGCGAACAAGGCCTCCTGGATCGGTCCCCGTTGCCCGAGCGTGATGTTCTGCGCGATCCCCGTCAGGCACGCGATCAGCAACCCCACGACGAGCAGCTTGCTCCGACGCTCGACCGTGAGATAGTAGAAGAGCAGCAGCACGCCCACGTTGCCGTACGCATTCGAGATGATCGACGCGAGGTTCGAGATACTGCCGTCGCCCAGTGAGTAGCTCTCCGCCATCGCCTCGTTGTAGATGTCGAGCCCACCGGTCGGGGTCGTGATCAACCGGACGATGCTCACGGCGAAGTCCGACGCCACGGTCGGGATCTGCGCGAGCGACGCCCCGATGAAGAGCAGACAGACGGGGAGGAAGAAGAGCGGCGACGGTGGGCGGATCCGCTCGATGGCCGCCGCGTCGAAGCGCAAGACCGGCTGGAACACGAGCAGCAGCATCAAGTAGAGGTACACGAGCGGGAGCAGCTGAACCGGCTCGAACGGGTAGTAGTCGCTCCGGTACAGCAGGATCGACACCACCGCGTACGTCGCGTACGACAAGAGCAGCACGCTCCCCGCATCGAACTGCCGTTTCCGGACCTGGTAGTAGAGGACCGTGAGCACCCAGACGACGGCGTACAGGTAGAGATACGGCTCGCCCGCATGCATACCCGTCACCTCCGGACCGCGCGCAACGCGGCGCGCTCGTCACGAGTCACCCCGAACAGCAGCACGAGCACGCCGGTCATCGCGCAGGAGACCAGCCCCTGCAGCAGGAGCCGCAGCGGCACCAGCGCCACCGCGGCATGCACGAACGCCAGCGCCCCGCACACCAGCGCCACCACGACCACGGACGGGAGCACGAAGGCCGTTCCGTACGCCGCGAGATCGAACGGCGGGTAGTAGCGCTTCAGGCACCACAAGCGCACGGCATGCGACAGCAACGCCGCGGCGATCATCGCGAGATACGTCGTGTAGGCCGGGTAGCCGAGCCGGAACAAGAGGTACGTGGCCGGGACGCACAACAGCGTGAAGGGCTCCACCAGCAGGTGGTACTCGCGCACGTGACCGGTCGCCTGGATCACCACCGAGATCGGGTTGTTCAACGCCATGATGAGCGCGTACACGATGATCAGCCGCGAGAAGAGCACGGTCGACGCTTCCGCCGTTCCCAACCACAGTCGGAGCACGGTGTCCATTTCGAACGCGAGCGGAAGGCAGATCACCGAGAGACCGAAGAAGATGAACTTGTTGCTGAGGTTGAAGATCCGATTGAGGAAGTCGAACGACTGCTCCGAGTAGGAGCGGATCATCGCCGGCTTCACCGCGGTCATCAGGCTGCCCGAAAAGATGGTGACGGCGTTGCTGAGCTGCAGCGAGATCGCGCGGGCCGTACTGATGGCCGGGCCGAAGAACATGTTCACCAGCACGCTGATCACCTGCACCAAGCCCACCCCGGCCACGGATCCGAAGAGCGACCAGCCGGAGAACCCGAGGAGCTCGCGGAACGGCGCCGCGTCCGACGGCATCCGGAACCGACAGGTGGGGTATCGCGTGACCGCGATCACGATGAACGCGCTCGCCGTGCCGAGCGCGACCAGCAGGAGCGCGGCGCCATGCACCAGGACCGGTTCGTACGGGAACACCGGGATCAGAAAAGCGGCCACCAGCTTGAGCACGCTTTCGACGATGCTCACGGCCGCATAGGTCCCGAGATGCTCGTGGGTGATGATCGCCGACGAGAACGGTAGGTGGATGACCCCGCTCAGGAACGTGAAGATGGAGAGTTGGTAGACGAGATTCGCCACCCGCAACTTCTCCGGGGGGATCACGAGACCGTGATTCACGAACCAGAGCCCCGCTGTCTCGCCGAGCAGGACGACCAGCACCGCGAACCCCACGTACAGCACGACGCTCACCGAGAAGATCGCCTGGAAGCGCGTGGGACTCCGCTCGCCGAGCGCGATCGCGAAGTAGCGCTGTGTCGCGGTCGCCACCACGTTGCTGACACTCGACAGCACGAGGATGAGCCCCGCCACGACATCGAAGATGCCGTAGTCGATCACGCCCAGTGCGTTCAGGACCAGCCGCACGGTGTACAGGTTGATGACCATGACGATCACCATCCGAGCGTACAGCAGGGCGGTATTCAGCGCGATGCGCGTGGCGTGGTCTGCGTGCGCGGTTCTCGGGCTAGACATACGAGCACCGCCGGGACACGCACTCCGTCTCAGGGACCGCGGGCGGGTCCCGTCGCGCACCGGCGTACGGTGGCACGTCCGAGGGCCGCAACTCGCCCGCGCTCAGTCGCAGCGACCTGACGTGCGCGGAATGCGCCCGGACACGATCACACCTCCCGGAGGAGCTGCCGCAGACCGATCCGGCCCACCCCGATGAGCGCCCCGATGAAGAGTGCCATCAGGACGATCTGGGCCCGACGGGGGCTGGTCCGGTCCGTCGGCACGCTCACTTGCTCGAGCACCGTGAACACCGGCGTGTCCTGATTCATCTTGATCCGCGCCTGTTCGAGCTCGCGGCTGAACTGCTGATACACCTCGAACGCGAGATCGAAATCACGCTGCAGTCGATCGCGGTCGATCTGCGCGGTCGCACTCATCAACACCCGGTTGCGATCCGCGAACGACGCCAGCGCACGCTGCGACGCCTCGTACCGCACCTTGGCCTGCTGGAACTGCTCGTTCACGAAGCGGAACTGCTCACCCGCCTTTCGCGACTCGTAGTCGATGATGTATTCCATCAGCTGGTCGGACGTCACGCGCACGAGGTCCGCCGCCGCGTAGGGGTCCGGCATCTGTCCGCTGATGGTGATCACCGACGTCCGCTTGTCGATCGCGATGGCGAGCCGCTTATCCAGCCGCTTGACCAGCTTGAGGTACTTGCGATCGTACGACACGAGTCGCGGCACACTATCCGTGGTGGGGACGCGAACGGGGGCTCCCGCGCTGCTCGGCCGCAGCAGAGATGCGACCTCACCGGGGAGCCCGAGCGTGTACGTCGCGATCCACTCGGTGATGGGCGTCTTGCGCAGGTCCCGGAAGTATTCGACGGTCGACGCGCTGCGCCCCAGCGAGCTGAAGTACACCGGGGTCTCGGCCACGGCGATCCGGAAGTCCTGGCTCTTCGCGACCTCGGGATAGAGATCCGCCGTGATCGTCTGATCCCCGGTGCCGGCAGGCAGACGGATTCCCGCGAGCCCGGCCAACCCGGAGAGGCCTCCGACCGACCCAACGCCACTGCGGTAGGGGAGGATGCGCGTCTTCGCGGAATACTCCTCGCCGCTGCCGAGCGCGACGAAGAGGCCGATGGCCAGCGTCACCGACATCAGCCGCAGTACCGAGCGCCGCTCGGCCCACACCGCCTGAGCGAGCAGTCGAAGCTCCGCGACCAGCTCGGCAAGTCCGATCGGTTGGTCCTTTGGCGGAACGGTCGAGGTCATGAGTGCGGATATTGGAAGTGAAGACCAGACGGCGAAACGCTGCTGACGAATCGACGAGGCATGGTCACGCGATCCGCGCTGACGGAACGGCAGACCGTCGAACGAGGCATTCCACCGCGCCCGACCGAGTGAGGACACCGTTCGCCACTCGGGAGGCGCGGGACGTCAGCGAGCGGCGAGAGGATCGACACTGACCACTTAGCCACTCAGCACACTCCCGCCGTTCACGTTCACGATCTCCCCCACCAGATGCCGCGCCCCCGGCGCACACAACGCCACCGCCGCCCACGCCACATCCCCCGCCGTCGCCACCCGCCCGTTCGGGATCCCCGCCTCGATCTTCGACTTCCCGCCCCCGGCGAACGCCTCCACACACATCTCCGTATCCACCCACCCTGGCGCCACACAGTTCACGGTGATCCCGCGCCGCGCCAACTCGATCGCCTGCGACTTCACGAACGAGATCATCGCGCCCTTGCTCGCGCCGTAATCCGCGTGATACGCCTCGCCGCGCTGCCCCGCCGTCGAAGAGATGTGCACCATCCGCCCGCCGTCCGACATCGCCCGCGCCGCCGCCCGCGACACGAAGAACATCGCGTCCACGTTCTCCCGCATCGTCCGGTGCCAGCGCTCATCGCTCATCTCATGCACCGGCACATCCTCGCTCGGCCAGATGCCGGCGCTGTGGATCAGGATATCGAGCCCGCCGAACGCCTGCACCGCCGCGGCGATCAGCGAGTCGGCGCCCGCCGCGTCACCGAGGTCCGCCGCATGCGCCACCACCCGTCCGCCACGCGACGCAAGCTTGGCCACCAGCGCGTCCGCGTCGGCGCGGCGCGAGCGATAGCCCACGCACACCGACGCGCCGCATTCCACCAGGAGCTCCGCGGCCGCCGCTCCGATGCCGCGCGTGCCACCCGTCACCACTGCGCGCTTGCCCTGCAGCGAGAACATCGTCGCCACTCCCGCGCCGACGGCGGTCACTGCGCCGTCTCCGCGTCGATCACGTCGCAGATCGCATGCTGGATGCTCAGATGGATCTCCTGCGAGAGGTCCGTGATCTGGGTCGGCACCACCAGCGTCAGGTCGGCCATCGTCCGGATCTTGCCACCGTCCTTCGCGGTCAGCACCAGCGTCGCGATCCCCATGCGCTTGGCGGCCTCGACGGCACGCAGGCAGTTGGGGCTGTTGCCGCTGGTCGTGTGGGCGACAAGCAGATCGCCCGCGCGGCCCAAGGCCTCGACCTGGCGACTGAAGATCTCATCGAACGAGAAGTCATTCGCCGCGGCGGTGATGAGCGACGTATCGGTGGTCAACGCGATCGCACGCAACGGGCGCCGCGTGCGCCGGAAGCGGACCACGTACTCGGTGGCCAAGTGCTGGGCGTCCGCGGCACTGCCACCATTGCCGCAGAACATGAGGGTGCCGCCGCGCGCGAGCGTGTCACGCACCATCGCGGTCGCGGCACGGATGCCCTCTGCGAGTTCGTCCGCCGACTCGGTCGCGAGCGCGGCCAGTTCGCGCAAGTGCGCGACCGGATCGTGTCCGCCCGACTGACTCATACGGCCGCCTGCGCGACGCGCGCCATCGCCTGCATCGCCCGCTCGCGCAACGTGCCCGGCTCATCGGCCGCTGCCTCGAACGCCCAGGTCACGCAGGCGTCGGCTGCCAGCAGATCCAGCGCGTCATCGCGTGCTGCCGACTTCTCACTCGCCAACACCGTCGCAAGCAGCGCCTCACCTGCACGCAGCAGCGCCTCGGCATGCGGCAAGGCCGCGTACTCGGGGTGCGCGTCGAGCACCGCGCGTACCTGCGCCAGCAAGCGCTCCGGCGCTTCCGGCTGTCGCGAGGCGATCCACTCAGCGTGCGTCATGCGATGCCGGCCAGTGCGGCCTTCACGATCTCACCGGCCACCGTCGGCATCTCGGCCACCTGCGCGCCGGTCACACCCGCCTGCGCCATGTGGTCCTTGCCGCCGCCGCGGATGCCGGTCTTGGCCGCCAGCGACTTCACGATGCCGCCCGCGGTGATGCCCTTCGCGCGCAGGTCGTCGGACACGACGATCACCAGACCGCCCTTGTCCTCGCCGAAATCGGCGACGATCACGCCGACGCCAGTGCCGAGTTTCTCGCGCACCACATCGCCGAGGGCCTGGAGATCCTTCATCGAATCGGCCTTGACGACCTTGGAGAGCACCTTCGCCGCGCCGACCGTCTCCGCGCCGGCGAACAGGTCCCCGCCCTGCGCACCGCCGCCGCGCATGGCCTCGTCGAGCTTTTTCTCGAGCGCCTTCTTCTCGCCGAGCAACACGTCGAGACGGCGCGCGATGAGTTCCGGCGTGACCGCGTTGAGCTTGAGCCGCTCCGCGACGCCGTCGAGCGCGCGTTCACGTTCGCGGAGGTGCGCGAAGGCGCCTCGCCCCGTCACCGCTTCGATGCGGCGCACACCGGCCGCCACACCGCTCTCCGAGACGATGCGCATGAGCGCGATCTGTCCGGTGTTCCTCACGTGCGTGCCGCCGCAGAGTTCCACCGACAACCCGGGGATCTCGACCACCCGCACCACATCGCCGTACTTCTCGCCGAACAATGCCATCGCGCCACCGGCGATGGCCTCCTTGTACGGCTTCTCGGTGATACGCACGTCGACGTTGGCCCACACGCCTTCGTTCACGATCGACTCGATGCGCTCCAACTGCTCGGCCGAGATGGGGCCGTGGTGCGTGAAGTCGAACCGCAGCCGCTCCGGCGCAACGAGCGAGCCGGCCTGATGCACGTGCTCGCCGAGCACCGTGCGCAGCGCCGCGTGCAGCAGATGCGTGGCGGTGTGGTTGCGCTCGGTGTCATGTCGGCGCGCCGCCGGCACGCGGGCGCGGGCCTTCTCGAACTTCACCGTGCCACGCACGGAACCGATCGCCGCCACACGGCCGTCGATCTTCTTGACGTCAGAGACCGAGACCGACCAATCCGAGCCGATGATCTCGCCGCGGTCCGAGACCTGGCCACCGGACTCCGCGTAGAACGGCGAGTCCTGCAGCATCACCGCCACCTGCCCGTCGCCGAGCGTGCGCACGGCGGCGACCAGCGACTCCGTGTCGATCACATCGTAGCCGACGAAGCGCCCCATGGGTGCGTCGCTCGCGGGGGCCGTCCAGCTGGCGAGATCCGACAGTTCGTCGGCCGAGACCGTGATCTTCTTCGACTTGCGCTCGTCCTGCGACTGCTTGCGCTGCTGGTCGAGCGCCTGCTCGAAGCCGGCGATATCCACGCGGTACCCACGTTCACGCGCCATGAGCTCGGTGAGATCGAACGGGAAGCCGAACGTGTCGTAGAGCTTGAACGCTTCGTCGCCGGTGATGGTCCCCCGCACCGCGATGGAGCCCTGCGTGGAGCCCAGCGGCGCCAGCTGCTCGAAGCGCGACATTCCGCCGTCGATGGTCGCGAGGAAGCGTTCTTCCTCCGCGCGCGTGGTGTCGAGGATGTGTTTGCGCCTAGCCTCGAGCTCGGGGAACTGGCCCTGCATGGTCTCGATCACGACCTCCACCACGTGCACGAGCGTCGGCTCTCGGCGGCCCAGCAACCAAGCGTGGCGCACCGCGCGACGGAGGATGCGGCGGAGGACGTAGCCGCGGCCTTCGTTGCTCGGGAAGATGCCGTCGGCGAGCAGGAACGCGACCGCGCGCGCGTGGTCGGCGAGCACGCGGTACGACGCCGAGTCGCTGTT
>JBJXGK010000029.1:0-6856 GCA_046153705.1 Gemmatimonadaceae bacterium | reverse complement strand
TGTTCGCCGAGTACTGTGGTGCGATCGAGATGGGCGGACCGTTCGGGCCGTTTCCGGGGGAGCGGGGCGTGGGGACACGCGGCGGGGCGCAGGACCATGTGGCGATCGTGTGCAACGAGGCGGACGCCGTGGGCGCGTACTCGTACCTACCGGCGGCGCGCGTAGGTCGCGCCCCGTTTCCGGCGCACTGGAGCCTCTTGGTCGGTGTGAGCGGCGTACGCGCGACGAAGACCGGTGGTGCGCTGGCGGACTACAACCGTGCCTCGGACACCGTGCGGACGCTGCTTGCGCTCTGGAACCGTCGCACGGGCCGCGCCGATCAATCGTTGGGATCCGCACTCCGGTCGTCTTCGCACGCGGCCGACGACCTGGTCGCCATCGCTCGCAACGCCGATGATGCGCCGACGTATCTGGCGCGCATCGCGCAGTTCCGCGCGGAGACCGAACGCATCGTGCCCGGGGCGCTCGATGCCTTCGCGCGCGCCGATGCGGCCAAGCTCGGCGCACTTGCGGTGGAGTCGCAGCAAGCGGCCGAGACGGCGCTGCACAATCAGATCCCCGAGACGATGTTCCTCGCGCGGGCGGCGATGGCGGCCGGGGCGCACGGCGCGTCGGCGTTCGGTGCAGGGTTCGGTGGTGCGGTGTGGGCTGCGGTGGACACCGATAGCGCCCGCGACGTGAAGGAGAAGTGGAAGGCGATCTACGACGCCGCGTTCCCGCAACGTGCTGCCAAGGCCGAGTGGCTCGTGGTACGGCCGGGGCCGGGCGTGCAGTGGCCGTGAGGCCGCCAGAGCCCGACCGACGAGAGGTAGCGCAGGCTCCGCCCGCGCCACGCCCCCCGCTGGCGCGCAATGTCAGAGTGCTCTCGGCGGTGAGTTTCCTCACCGACATCGCGAGCGAGATGATCTATCCGCTGCTGCCGATCTTCCTCTCGACCGTGGTGGGTGTGTCCACCACGGCGCTCGGCGCGATCGAAGGGGCGGCGGAGAGTCTGTCGTCGTTGCTGCGGCTGCCGGCGGGCTGGTGGTCGGACCGAGTGAAGCGGCGCAAGCCGCTGGTGCTCGCCGGGTACGCGATAGCGGCCGTCGCTCGGCCGATGGTCGCGTTCGCCACGAGTGTGGGGCAGGTGCTGGCGATCCGCTTGTCGGACCGGTTCGGGAAAGGCATCCGCTCCGCGCCGCGTGACGCGCTGATCGCGGACTCGGTTCCGGAGAATCAGCGCGGGTACGCGTACGGCGTGCATCGTGCGGCGGACAACGCGGGCGCGGTCATCGGGCCGTTGGTCGCGTGGGCGTTGCTGACGTTGCAGTGGGTCGAACTGCGCGAACTGTTCCTCTGGGCGGCGGTGCCGGGCGCGATCTCGGTGGTGTTGCTGTGGGGGTTCGTGCACGAACGGCGCGTGGGCGGCGAGTCCGGAGCGGTTGCGGACGCGGCCACCGCCAAAGCCACCGCCAAAGCCACCACCATAGTCACCACTGGGGTCGTCGACGCCGCGCCGTCCTCCCCGATGGGCACGCCCTTCTGGCGTTTCCTCGTGGTGATGTTCGTGTTCACCCTTGGCGCGTCGAGCGATGCGTTCCTGTTGCTGCGCGCTTCGCAACTCGGTATCGCTGCCTCGGCGATTCCCATCCTGTGGGCCGTGCTGCATGTGGTGAAGGTGAGTTCGTCTGTGTGGGGCGGGGGCCTCTCCGATCGGATCGGTCGCCGTCCGTTGATCCTGTTCGGATGGGTGGTGTACGCCGCGGTCTACCTGGGCTTCGCGTTCGCGACGGCGGCGTGGCAGGGTTGGGCCCTGTTCATCGTGTACGGCCTGTACTTCGGCATGACGGAAGGCACCGAGAAGGCACTGGTCGCCGATCTCGTGCCCGCGTCGCGCCGAGGTGCCGCGTTCGGCTGGTTCAACGCCGTGCTCGGTGTCGGAGCATTGCCGGCGTCGCTGTTGTTCGGCGTCGTGTGGGAGCGGCTCGGCGCCCCCGTCGCGTTCGGCATGGGGGCGTGCATCGCGGCGGTCGCGACGTTGTTGTTCGTGCTGATCGTCCCCGCTCAGCAGCAGCGCGAGCCGGGCTTCTCGTAACGTGCGTTGAGCCGCTCCGCGACGAAGTCGCGCTCACACATGGGCTCACGATCGGGATGGTGCGCCCGCACATGCGCCACATACGCCGCATAGTCCGGTGCGCCGATGATCCGGCGCACCGTCGCGGCGATGCGGGCCCAGAAGCTCGAGCTCACCGCCGCACCTTGGACCCGTTCGGCCCGATGGTGCGCTCGAACAACTCGAGGATGCGGCGATACTCGTCGTGCCAGGAGCTCGGCCGCACGAAGCCGTGGTCCTCCACCGGGTACACCGCCATCTCCCAGTCAGTCTTCTCGAGCTCGATCAGGCGTTGCGAGAGATGCACGACGTCCTGGAACTGCACGTTCACGTCCACCATGCCGTGCGCGATGAGCAGCGGGTCCTTGAGCCCTTCCGCGAACCAGATCGGCGACGACTTCTTGTACGACTCCTTGTCGTCCTGCGGCAAGTTCAGGATGCGGCCGGTGTAGCCGTGGTTATAGCTGGCCCAGTCGGTCACCGAGCGCAGCGCGGCGCCAGCGCCGAAGTACTCCGACTTGTTGAACAGTGCCATCAGCGTGATGAAGCCGCCGTAGCTGCCGCCGTAGATGCCGATGCGCTCTGGCTGGATGCCGTACGTCTTGGTGAGGTACTTGGACCCGCTGACGTGATCGTCGAGGTCCTTGCCGCCCATCCAGCGATAGATCGCCGTGCGCCATTCGCGTCCGTAACCCGCCGAGCCACGGTAGTCGATGTCGATCACCGTGTAGCCGCGTTCGGCGAGCAAGTGATGGAACATGTACTCGCGTGAGTAGGTGGACCACCAGTTGTGCACGTTGTGCAGGTAGCCTGCGCCGTGCACGAAGATCACGGCAGCGCCGTTGGACGCTTTGCCGAACGCCTTGGGCTCGTAGATGCGGGCCGGCACCTTGGTACCGTCCTCACCGTCGATCATCACGATGGGCGGCACCTTCCACGAGTACGAGCGGAACTCCGTGGCGGTGGACGTAGTGAGCTGGTTCATCTCCGTCGAGCCCGCACGCGTGAGGAAGAGCTCCGGCGGCGTGTTGGGCGTTGAGTAGACGGTGGCCATCACGTTCGGATCGACGGGACTCAGCGCCGGCGCGTGACCGCCGTCGCCGGTGGTGAGGCGCGTGCGCGCTCCTCCCGTGATCGGCATCCGGTACACCTGCCGCGTGAACGGCGACGGCTCGCTCGTCACGAGCTCGAACGACCGCCCGTCGAGTGAGCGATCGACCTGCAACACCTCCCACGGTCCGCTCGTGAGCGCGACCTTGTCACTGCCGTCCGGATTCGCTGCGTACAGGTGCGAGTGGCCGGTCTCCTCGCTGACGAACCACGCTTTCCCCTGCGGCGTCCAGCCGATGCAGCCGAAGCAGGGACCATTGACCCACGCCTCATCGCGCAGCGCGTCCACCATTGCCATCGCGCCGCCCGCAGAGGCGACGGACCAGAAATAGCGGTGCTTGAAGTCGGCCGAGGTGACGAACACGAGCGCGTACCTGCCGTCCTCGCTCCACTCGTTGACCTGCGCGCTCCCGGCCGGTTTGTCATCGGGAGTCAGCTTGAGCCACGTGACCTTGCCCGTGGCGATGTCGAGGTGCCCGACCTTCTGCGTCCCTTGCGCGTCGCCGACCTTGGTGCGGCCGGGGATCATGCGCGGGAAGCCGTCGGGGTTCACGTAGTCGGGCACGTCGGAGCCGCGCGTGTTCTGCGCTTGCGTGAAGGTCGAGATCAGCGCGCTCTTGCCGTCGGGTGACACCGAGACGTTGCCGATCCGCTCAGCCTGTGGGACCCAGACGATCGGCAGCGTGCGAGCCTCCGCCTCACGCCGCCGGGCACGCTGCAGTGAGTCCTGCGCGAGCTCGTCGCGCACGACTTCGTACAGGAGCCGCTGCTGCTCGGCGAGCGCGGCGCGTTGGCCGGCAGGAGTCTCGGGGTCACGTGGTGCGGCGCCGCTGCGGATGTCGGTCATCTGCCGCGTGAGACCGGTGGCGACGTCGAACGCGAACACGTTGTTCTCGCGCACGAAGAGGATCTCGCGCTCGTCGAGCGACCACTTGCCGTCGGACTCGAGGGCGTTGGTCTGCGTGAGGCGCCGCAGGCTGACGCCGACGGGCGTCCGGCCTCGTGCGGGGGTCGTCGTGCGCAGGAAGAGGTCGCCCATGGTCGAGACCACCTCACGGCGGCCATCGCGAGCGCGCCGGCCGCCGGTGAGCATCGGCATCATCGAGTCGCGCTTGGCGTCGGTGACTTCCTCGGGCGTCGCACCGGCACGCGCCATGACGCGATACCATCTCATGTCCTCGTTCCACTTCGCACCGGGCGTCAGCCAACGGAAGTAGATCCATTGACCGTCAGCGGTGAAGCGCACTTGGCCCGGCTCGCGGCCATAGAGCTCCGGCCCGCGCATGATGTTCTTGACGGAAAGGTCGAAGGGCTGCTGGGCCTCGGCCGTCGCGTTGAGGACGGGGAGGAGGGCGAGGGCGAAGAAGAAGCGGCGCATGGTCCGGGGGATCAGGGTGTGAATGCTCGAACGCTACAGCCGACAGGAGAACTAGAGATGCCGTAGAAACCTTTCAGGCGCCGCGAGAAAATCACGCGTCACCCGCACATGCTCCGCCTCATCATACGCGATCGCCCGCGGCGGCTTCTCATCGAACGACCAGATCACCGCCCCCGGCAACGCCAACAGGATGGGTGAATGCGTCGCGATGATGAACTGCCCGCCATCTGTCACCATGTCCTTGAGCATCGCCAGCAACGCGATCTGCGACGTGGGACTCAGCGCGGCTTCAGGTTCGTCCAACAGATACAAACCATCGGGCACGAACCGTGAACGGAACAGACTGAGGAAGCTCTCGCCGTGTGACTGCGCATTGAAATCATCGCCGTAGCGGCGCTGCATCTCGTTCAGTGAACCCGTGATGGGCCCGAGCCGCAATGCCTTCGCCATCGCGCTGCGGTCCGTGTAGTCACGCTCGACTTCTTCCATCTCCTTTCGCAGCTCGGCCTGTTGGATCGCCAGCGACTTCGTGAACCCGAAGAAGTCCTCAGCACGGAGGAAGAAGCCGCGGTTGGCGCGGCCCTGGCGGCTCCAGACGGCTTCCATCTTCTTGGCGAGCGCGCGTGCGGACTCCAAAGTCTCGTCGTACTCGATCGCCTTGGAGCCCACAGTCGGCAGATGCACCTTCGCTGCGATGCCTTCGAGCAGCGTGGACTTCCCCGAACCGTTCTCGCCCACGAAAAACGTCACCGGCGCGGTGAACTCCAGGTGCGACGTCGCGCGCACGGCCGGCACCGAAAACGGATACTCGCCTTCCTCGTCGTCGCCGTATGGGTTCAGGATGCTGATCGCCGCCAGACGATTGCGCGTGTCCGGCGCGGGGGGCTTCTTCCGCGCCCGCATCATGCCCCCCGAGTGAACCGGCGCACGTTCACGCCGCCGCGCGCGCAGTGTACGGATGTTCGCTCGACACCATCGGCTTCGTCCCACCGAGTACCGCGCGCCACTCGCGCATGGAATCGAGCAGGATCACGATCACCGAGATCATGAAGAACGCGGCCACCGCCGCATCGAGGCGATCATTGAAGATGAGTCGCGCCGCGCCCGCCGCGTCCTGCACCCCCGGCGGCAGCTCACCCGCCGCGATCTTGTCCGCCACCCACTGCGCGTGCGAAAGGAACCCGATCTTCGGATTCGCCGAGAAGAGCTTCTGCCAACCGGCCGTCATCGTCACCACCACCAACCACGCCATCGGCAGCAAGGTCATCCACGCGTAGCGCGCCTTGCCCATCTTGATGATCACCGTCGTGCCTACACAGAGCGCCACGGTCGCGAGCAACTGGTTGGCGATGCCGAACAGCGGCCACAGCGAGTTGATGCCACCGAGCGGATCGGTCACACCCTGATACAGGAAGAAGCCCCAGCAGCCGACGAAGATCGCGCTGGAGAGCACCACCGCCGGATACCAGCTCACGCGACCGAACGGCTCCCACACGTGTTTGCCGAGATCCTGCAACATGAAGCGGCCCACGCGCGTGCCGGCGTCCACTGTGGTGAGGATGAACAGCGCCTCGAACATGAGCGCGAAGTGGTACCACAGCGCCATCGCGTTCGTCCCGCCGAGCGCATCGGCGAAGATCTTCGCCATGCCCACGGCCAGCGACGGCGCACCGCCGGTGCGGGAGAGCAACGTGCTCTCCTGCACCTGCTCGGCGAGCAGTGCGAGTTCGTTGGGCGCGAGCGTGAAGCCCCAGGTCGCGATCACCTGCGCCGCGCTCTCGGCCGTGGTGCCGAGTACGCCGACCGGCGCGTTGATCGCGAAATACACGCCGGGTGTGAGCACACAGGCGGCGATCAGGGCCATGATCGCGACCAGCGACTCGGTCAACATCGCGCCGTAGCCGATGAACCGCGCATCGGCTTCGTTCTCGAGCAACTTCGGGGTGGTGCCCGACGAGATGAGCGCGTGGAACCCGCTGATCGCGCCGCAGGCGATGGTGATGAAGACGAAGGGGAAGACCTTGCCCGCGAACACCGGCCCCGTGCCGTCGATGAACTGCGTGATGGCCGGCATCTGCACCGGCGGCAGTACCACGATGATACCCACCGCGAGAGCGACCACTACGCCGATCTTCACGAAGGCCGAGAGGTAGTCGCGCGGTGCGAGCAGCAACCAGACCGGCATCACCGACGCGGCGAAACCGTAGATCATCACGCTGACCGCGAGCGTCACACCGTCGAGCGTGAACATGGGGCCGAGCACCGGAGGCTCCGCG
>JBJXGK010000026.1:0-16722 GCA_046153705.1 Gemmatimonadaceae bacterium | reverse complement strand
CGCGGCATTCTGGCCACCGCCCGACGCGAGCGAGAGGACGCTCGCGGGCCTGGCGGTGATGCTCACCGCGCTGGACGTGTCGCCGCCGAGGGGTGGAGATGTCACGAGCAGGCGGTAGCCCGTGCCGGCGCGCGTGATGCGGAAGTTGTCGAAGCGCGCGACGCCCGCCACCGCCCGCACACGCGTGGTCCCGACGAGGGTGGCACCGCCCGCATTCGGCAGAAGGTTGACGAAGACGGAGTCCGCGAAGGCCGCGTCGAGCGCACCGCCGGTCGTGCGTGCCTCCACCAGAAGCGCCGGAATGCTGTCGCCCGCCACGTAGCTTGCGCCGATCTCCTGCGTGATGACCAGTTGTGTCGCGCTGGTGACGACGGCGTTCGCGCTGATCACGAGATCCGCGACTCCGGCGCAGCTCACCGTGATCGTCTGCGCGCCGGGAGCGTTACCGAGTGTCCACGAGATCGATGCGTACCCATTCGCATCGGTGGTCCCGCTCGACGTCACGGCACCGCCGCCGGTGGTGACCGCGACTGTGATCGGTGTACCCGACATCGGCTGATTGTCCGTCGCCATCACGCGCACGGAGATGGCGGTGCCGAGCGCGGTGTTGGGTGCGCCCGACTGGCCTCCTCCGGAGGCCAGAGACAGCGCGCCCGCGCGAGGCAGCACGACCAGGGTGACCGTATCCTCCGCCGCGCCCGTGATGAGCTCGGCGCGCAGTTGTGCTGTGCCGCGCAACTGGGTGCTCGTACCGGCGCCCGCACTTCGCGACGTGAGCGTGGCGCGTGTTGCATCGAGCGAGGTGAAGACCATCGGAGCGTTCGCGACCGGAGCGCCCTGCCCGTCGCGTGCGATCGCGGTGAAGACGAACGGATCACCCGCCACGACCGTCAACGTCTCGGGCGTGGCGTCGATCGTCGTCGCGGTCGCACCCGGGCCGGTGTACGTGAGCGGCACCGGCGCCGGTTCCGGCGGCGGTGCACCCGGCGTGCGTGGGGTCGCGACTACCGGGACCGGTCCGCCGCGGAACACCGTGTCACCAGCCGCATTCACATAGGCGAGCGAGAGCGCCATCGGCTCGCCGGTCGCTGGTGCGCCAGACGACAGCGGCACGCGAAGGTCGAGCGCCATCGAGTCGGCGTTCGCTGGGAACACGATGGATGTGTCGAGTGCGATCGATCCGTCGCCGCGACGGAACACCACGCGGACGCGCTCGAACGGCACCACGGAGCCGGCCCCATCGGCGACGTCAGCAAGCGGCCCAGGGAACTGCGCGAGGAACGACAGTCCCGTTGCATACCGCAGACCCTCGCCCGGGCCGGTGACGTCACGGCCACAGGACAGCAAGGAGAGTCCGAGCGTCGCGATTCCGGCGAGGACTCGCCGCGATCGAACGGGTAGGCGACGGAGCGTGGGCATCGACCTCGAAGCTAGGGTTTGCGCGTTCCCCTTACAAGGATGTGCATCACTTATGCCACGAGGGCCGGAGCGCATCCGCGCCCCGGCCCTCGTCACAGAAGATTCGGTTTTCGTTCGGAAACCGATCTCAGCATCACCTCGGAACCGCCGGCGACGCTCGCTGGCCCTTGGTGCAGTCACGCCACTGGGTCGGCTGCCCGTTGAGGCCTGTCGGCAGCGGGTCGATCACCTGATGCGGCTGGAACGTCGGATCCTCGCTCGCCAGGTACGCCAGCATCGCGGTGAGCGTCGCGTTGTTCTTGAGATCCGACTCCACGACTTTGTCGTAGGTGTCACGGTCGGTGTGCCACGTGGACGACCCGTAGTCCCAACCCAGGGCTCCGAGCGAGAACGCCGGCGCTTTGTAACAGACGAAGCTCGCGTGGTCCGAGCCGCCCGTCGCCTGACCACCAGTGGGCTGGAAGCGGATCCAGCGGGTGATCTCGTTGGGGATCTCTCTCAGATAGCCCTCGAGGCGCGCCCCGGCGCCGGCGATCGGCCCACCGGAGAGTCCGGTGATGCGGCCGGTCCCGTTGTCCTGATTGAACAGCGCCTGCAAGCCGTTCACGACCTCGGGATGATCCTCGCTGAACGCGCGCGAGCCGTTGAGACCCTGCTCCTCACCGTTCCAGTGGCCCACGAGGATGGTGCGCTTGGGATTCGGATACACCTGCTTGAGGATGCGGAGCGCTTCCATCATGGTGATGGTGCCGGTGCCGTTGTCGGTAGCTCCCGACGCGGCCGACCACGAGTCGAAGTGGGCGGAGAGCACGACATACTCGTTGGGCTTCTCGCTGCCCTTGATCTCGGCGATCACGTTGAACACCGGGCGCTCGCCAAGGAGCTTGCTGTCCGTGAAGACGCGCACCTTCGCCGGCTGGTTGTTGCGCGACATGCGGACGAGCAGCCCGTGGTCCTCGCAGCCGATCGCGAACGTCGGCACGGTCTGGTTGGGCGAACCGAAGATCTTCGCGATGCCGGGGTAGTTGGAGAACTGGAAGCTCAACACGGCGATCGCGCCGGCCTTCTGCAGCTTCTCGAACATGCCACGCGGGCCACCCATCGCGGTGTTCAACTGGTTCCAGTCGGCGTTCATCGCGGTCTGCGCCGCATTCACGCGATTGGTCTCCTCTTCGGTGCCGAACTCGCGCCACTGCTGCGGTGAGCGGCAGGAGATGCGCGGCGCGTTCATCACGAAGATCTTGCCCTTCACGGCGGGCACCCACGCGTCGAACTGCTCGGGCGTGGTGATGTCGGTCGGGTACGCGATCACCTCGCCCTCGATCGGTCGTCCACCGGTGCTCGGCGACCACGCCATCGTCGTGGCTTCGAGCGAACGCACACGCGGCGAGATCAAGTCGACATGTGTGACGCCGCGGCTCCAGCCGAGCCAGGTGCCGTATCGCTCCTTGCGCGCGCTGATGCCCCAGCCGCTGTAGGTCTTCACGGCCCAGTCCTGCGCCGCATCGGATTCCGGCGAGCCGGTGAGGCGCTGACCGAGCTGGTCGAGCAGCACTTGGGCGAGCGTCATCGCCTGCGAGCGGTTCATGCCCTCGTCCCAGATCTTCTGCACGGTGGGATCGGTGGGCGGGGTAGTGCGCACGTACGCTGGAAACTGAGCGGGCGGGATGGGGTCGGCCGAGCGGTCACGCATCACGGGCGCGGCTTGGCCGCCGGGCTGGGCGGGCAAGGGCGCCGAGAGCGCCGACGCCGCGAGGACAACAGCGGCGAGTGTGGGACGGAAGGTCACGAACGACTCCTCGAGAAAGTTGAACGACGGAACGACCGCAAACGCACGACTACAACTTGGGCGACAACCCATCCGCGAGCGACGAGCGATACGCCCGCCATGCCGGAAGTACGCCGACCAGCGTCCCAGCGCTCACGACCAGCGCCAGGTAGCCCCACTCCGCGGACCCCAGAGCGTGCAGCGTCAACGCGAGCCCGAACCGCGCCTCCACCGCCCCGCGCGCGAGCGCGAGGCCCGCATACACCACTGCCACGCCGCTCACCGCGCCGAGCAGCGCGAGCAAGCCAGACTCGAGGACCAGGAGCGAAACGATGGTACGTGGACCGGCCCCCACCGCGCGCAGGATCGCCATCTCGCGCCGCCGCGACTCGAGTGAAGCGTACAGCGCCACACACATCCCGATCAGTCCGACGAGCACCGTGAACAGCGCCACCACGCGCAGACCCACCTCGGCACTCCCGATGCTCTGCCAAAGTTGCCCGAGCGCCACGCCCGGGATCACCGCGGTGAGCGGCTCGCTGCGGTCTTCGTTCATCTCGCGCTGTAGCGTCAGCGTTTCGAAGCGGTTCTTGGTGCCGACCAGGAACGAGGTGATGGGGGACTCGCCCGGTGCATGTTCCGCCTCCGGCGGTCCCATCGGCAGTCCGCCGGCCCCTTCCTCCTCCTCGTGCATCGCCTCCAAGCCGGCGAGCGTCACGTAGAGCGAGCGGTCGATCGGCGTGAACGTGCGTGCGATCACACCGCTCACGATGAACGGATGCGCCTCGTGCTCGGCGAACGAGATCGCCGCGACGCCATGTGACAACACGATCGAATCGCCCACGCTGTAGCCGAGGCGCTCAGCGACGTCGGAGCCGATGGCGATGTCGTGCTCGTCGTCGGGGAATCCACCCGAGGCGAACCTGACCGAGTCGTCACGGAAGCGATAGCGGGTGAAGAAATCCGCAGTCGTACCGATCACGCGGTGCCCTTTGTGCGCGTCACCCAACGCGTACGGGATGGTCCACTTCACGGCCGGGTGCTGCGCCCACTTCTCGTACGTCGCCCACGAGATGGTGCCCGACGGTGTACTCATGCCGAACACGGTCGAGAGCAGCACCTGCGAGGTGCCGCCGCGCGCGCCGACGATGAGGTCGGTGCCCTTGATGGTTCCGGCAAAACTCTCGCGCACACCCACACGCACGTGCTCGATGCCGACGAGCAGCGCGACCGAGAGCGCGACACTCGCGATGGTCAGCGTCGAGATCAAGCGACGGTTGCGCAGCGAGGCCCAGGCCAACGAGAGCAAGGTCATCATCAGCGGGCACTCACGGCTTCGGGGTCGCCGGCGCCCGTCGCGACAGCGGCGCGATTCAGCGCGCCGAGTGCCAGCGTGCGCGTGAAGCGCGACGCGAGCGCAAGATCGTGGCTCACGAACACCAGCGTGCTCTTCGCCTCGGTGCACCGCGCGAACAGGAGTTCGAGAAAGCGGTCGCGTCGGTCGGCATCGAGCGCGCTCGTGGGTTCATCGCACACCACGATCTCCGGCGCGCCGAGCAGCGCGCGCGCGACCGCCACGCGCTGCTGCTGACCGACGCTCAGCGCCGCGACGGATTCATCGAGCAGCCCGGTGATCTCCAGCCGATCCGCGAGCTGCTGCGCCTGTGCGTTCGCATCCGCACCACCGAGGCGCGCACGTCGCACCGCAGACAGGCGACAGGGCAGCGTGATGTTGTCCCGCACCGAAAGGTACGGGATGAGGTTGAACATCTGGAACACATAGCCGAGGTGCTCGGCGCGGAAGTGATCCCGTGCGCCACTCTTCATGCCGCCGAGATCGCTACCGAGGACCTCGACGCGTCCCGCGGAGGGGGCGAGCACACCAGCGAGGAGACCGAGCAACGTGGTCTTGCCGCTACCGGACGGCCCGTGGAGGAACACATGCTCGCCGCGGGCAATCGAGAGGGCAGGAATATCGAGGACGTCGCGCCCCGCGCGATACGCGAAGCGGACGTCCTTGAGCACGACCGCCGCAGAGGCGGTCGAGGGCGAACTCACTTGCCCGTGTAGGGCTTCATCGTCAGCCCTTCGATCTGGAAGCCGACCTGGCCGTAGGGCGAGTCGTAATTGGTGATCTTAAGCGTGCCTTCCATCCAGATCGCGTCGAACAGTGCGAGCTTCACCGGCTTCTTCGAGAGCATCTGCACGAACGCCATCTGGTTCGGCGGCGGCGGCGGGGTGTGCACGCAGGCACCGTAGTACGGTACGAGCAGGAACTCCGCGCCCTCCTCATCGGCGTCGTCGAGCGGCACGATGAAGCCCGGGACACGCACGCGCTTGCCGTCGAGCTTGCGGAGCGTGTCGGACATCTTGCCGGTCTCGTAGTCGAGGCCGGCGAGCATGCGCCAGTCGACGTTGGTCACCGCACCGGCGGCTGCCGACGCGGTCGGAGGCGTGGTACCGGGCTTCTGCTGTGCGCCGAGCGGCATTGCGGCACCGATGACGGCGACGCCGAGCACCGCGGCGATCGAACGGGATGTACGCGAGATGGTCATGTCGATGGTACCCCTGAGGACGGCGATCGGGCCCCGGAGGAGCCCCACGCGCAATTTACTCGTTCGGCCGGTCGGCCGTTGAGCCCCGGGCGGTCTCGGGGGCATGGCGCGATGCCAGTACGCTCTCGACGAAGTTGAGACGGGAGTAGTCACCCGCGCTGGCCCACCCGGTGAGGTCCTCACGGCCCAGTACGGCATCGCGGATGCGCCGTGTCGACCAGCCGCGGTCGGCGTGGGACTCGACCTGACGGATCATCTCCTCCATCCAATCGGCCTTTGCGACGAGCGAACCGACGGGATCGGTCATCAACCCCCGGTGCGCGTCGAACACACGCGCAGGTCGCAGCGCCGCCATCGCACGGAGCGATCGTATGGTGCCGCGCACGTCTTCCTTCGGGTGCGCGATGCGCACCTTCACGCCGATGAACAAGTCGCCGCAGAACAATGTCTCCCGTTCGGCGTCCCACACCACGTGATGATCGGCCGTGTGCCCGGGAGTCGGCAGCATCATGAGCGATGGGTGCGCGAATGGTGCCGGGTCGCGCGTGAGCGGGGTCGCACTGCCCCAGGTGATCCGTCGATACATGCCGATGGGCCGCGGTGCACGTACGCTCGCCAACGTCTCCGCCGCCATGCCGATGGGGATGCCACGCTCGGCCAGCAGCGGGACGTTGCCTGCGTGGTCCTCGTGCCGGTGTGTGACGAGTGCGCCCTCCACGCGATTCCGAGCCAACCACGCATCGAGCTCGCCGCGGAGGTAGGGGAAACTCGTATCGATCATCACGCCGCGCACCACGTACACGCTCACCGCATAGTCGATGAGCCGGCTGACCCGGGTGGAGCCGTGCAGCTGGAGGACGTCGCCGTGATGGATCGCGCGGAGCATTCTTGTACGATAGCGGACTGCGCGCTATACTACGACATCTGAATGTGCTCCCGGCGCCCGGCCAACCACGGTCGGGCGTCGGATTTTTCTACGCCCCGCGAGGCACGGTATGATCGAGGCCCTCAAGCAGAAGCTCACGGACGAAGCGGAGAAGCTCCGGTTCGAGCTGAACGTCACGCTCCCCAACGAGATCCGCAAAGCGGTCGAACTCGGGGACCTGCGCGAGAACTCGGAGTACAAGGCCGCGCTCGAACGACAGCAGTTCGTGCAGGCGCGTCTCGGACACCTCACGCAGCGCCTCTCCAAGCTCTCGTCGATCGACGAGTCGCAGATCGCCACCGATGCCGTCGGCATGGGCTCCAAGGTCGTCGTCGAGGACATCGCGACGAAGACGAAGGAGAACTACCACATGATCTTCGGCGACGCGGAGGACTTCGACGACGGTCAGGTGACCATGTCGTCACCGATCGGTCGGGCGCTGCTCGGCAAGAAGGTCGGGGAACTCGTGCTGCTCAAGCTGCCGACCATGACGCGCAAGCTGAAGGTCGTGAAGCTCACGACCATCCACGACGAGCCGGATAGCCTCTAGGGACGAGGTGCGGCGAGTGCGGTGGCGAGCGCTGCGTTGAGCGCCGTGTCGGCGTACGTCACCGGACCGTGATGCCGCCACCGGAGTACTCCCGCACGATCGATCAGGAACGTCGCTGGCACGCCGATCGCCAGGAAGGTGCTGGAGACGTTGTCATCGGGGTCATGCCAAAGCGCGTAACTCGCACCGAGCTCCTTCGCGAAATCGGCGATGCGCTGTTCTTCGCCCTCGAGGTCGATGCTCACACCGACCACGCGTAGGCCCTGCGGCGAGAACTCGCGATATAGCGAGTCGAGCGCCGGGATCTCCTGGCGGCAAGGTTTGCACCACGTCGCCCACACGTTGAGCAGCACGACGTCACCGCGCAGACTGTCGAGCGAGATCGCTGGTCCGGAGAGCACGCGCGCCGTGTACCCCGGCGCAGACTGCCCGACTTTCACGGCCATGCGTACGCGGCCGCCTGCGGCGTCGCACCCGGCGACGACGATCGTCGCGACGGACGCGACCACGAGCATCACGCGAGAAACAGCCGGTCGACGCTCGTTCACTTCGCCCCGACGCGGATCCGCGCCACCTTCACCGCACTTGGGCGTCCCGCGAGCGTCCACGCGATCACCACGCCATCCGGTGTGCGCCCCATGCGAGGGAACCCACTCGAGCGTGCCCGGCTCGATGGACTCACGACGAGGTGCGGTTCCATAGTCCCACCCCGACGCACCACCCGCGCTCGCACCTCGGCGGAGTCTCCACCGGTGCGCTCCATCCAGCTCACGAGCGCGGTGCGTCCATCGAGCATCTCGATGTCGACACGACCGGTGGGTGATCCCGCGTCGACGCGCAGGGGAGCGGCGAAGCGTGCACCCGCATCGGTGGAGAACGCGACGTGCACGCGCGCCGCATCACCCGGCGCAGTGAACCACGCGGTGGCGAGCGTATCACCCACGCTCGCGACCGCGGGGCCGTTCACCGGACACGAAGCGATCTTCCAGCCATCGCGGTGCACGGGCATCGGCTCGGTCCATTTCCCATTGACCGAACGCACGATCGACATGTCGCGGATCTCGGCTTCGCTGCGATCGCGATACACCGCCACCGGGCCTTTGGAGGTCATGGCCGAGGCCGTCTGACAGCAGTCGCAGGTGCGGACGTCGAGCGTCTGCGTGCTGATCACCTTGCCGTCTCGCCACGCGGCGTGCGCGAGCTGCATCGCGCCGCCGTGTTCACCGTCATGGTCTCCCGCCGCACCGGCGGTCTTCGCCTTCGCGGCCGCGAGCGCTCCGGCCGTGCCATCGAGCAACACGATGCTCGCCGATCCCTTCCCCGTTGGCAGGATGGAGACGAAGCCGTGTTCGGCCTGCACGTTCGGTGCGTGCGGGATCACGCTCGGCGACCATGTGATGCCGCCATCGCGGGACTCCGCGACGCGCACGTCGTAGGCGTAGGTGCCGGCGCCGTTGCGCTGCAACCAGTGCGCGAGCAAGCGACCTTCACCGATGGGAACCACCGACGGGAAGTCGGCCCAATTCACGAACAGGTCCTTCCGTCGCATGACTTCGCGCGGCGCGGACCAGGCGGACGTCCCGGCGCGTAGCGTGGCGACGCGGAGCGCATAACTCGAATCGGCTTGCCGCTCGAGCCAACTCAGATACGCGGTGCCGTTCTCATCGACCGAGACGAACGGTTCGGCCGCGTCGCTGCCGGCCGGCGAGGGTAGCGGCTCGAGCGTGAGGCCACGCGGCTGTTGTTCGGCGAGCGCCTCGTAATCGCTCATGCTCACCGCACGCCGCTCTGCCGCGGCCAAGAGCACGCCGATCGCGGCAAGGAGCGGCAAGCGCAACAGCACGCGGGGCAACGGAACAGAGTTGATCATAGAGGGGCGCTCAGGGAGAGATCGAAAAGATCCGGTCGGTCTCGCGGATGAACTCCTCCACCGAGGTGCGCTCGCCCGCGTCGGTCCACTTCAAATGCTTCGCCATCAACGATGCCACATACGGGGCGATCGTGCGACCGTAGTCCCGCGTCTCGAACGCGAGGGTGGTTCGGCGGATGAGCACATCGCTCACCGACTCCGCCATCTCCTCGTGTACCGCCTGCAGTACATCTTGGTCGCGCCATGGCAGTCCAGCGAGCAGCTGCCGGTCCTCCGGGCGCGCCGGCGGACGGGCACCCGGCAGCGGCACGCGATGGGTGTCGCAGGGCCGGGTGCGGACTCCCAGGTGCCGTACGGCTTCGTCGACGCATTGTTCCGCCATCGCCCGGTATGTCGTGAGCTTGCCGCCGGTGATGGTGAGAACGCCGCGCGGTGAGTGGGTGATGGCATGTTCGCGCGAGGCCGACGACGGGTCGCCGCCGTTTCCGCTGGCGACGAGTGGCCGGATGCCAGCCCACGCGGAGACCACGTCGTCGTCGGTGAGTCGTGCCGCCGGGAAGAAGCGGTTGCACGCGGCAAGGAGGTAGCGCACGTCAGCGCGTGCGGCGCGCACCTCGTGCGGATGTTCGGTGGTCGCGGTGTCGGTCGTGCCGACGATGGTGTGTGCGCCCGACGGCAGCGTGAACATCACTCGCCCATCGTCGGGCGAGAGCATGGTCACCGCCGCCTTGTTGCCCACGCGATCGGCGGGTACGGCGATATGCACACCCTTGGTGCCTCGCACCGCGGGACGTGCAGTCCCGTCCTCCATGCGCGAGATCTCGTCGGTCCACGGTCCTGCAGCGTTGAGCACCACCCGCGCTTGCACGCGCAGCTCCTGTCCGCCGATCCGGTCCCGCACGATGGCGCCATCGACAGGTCCGTTCGCGGAGCCGAACGTGAGTGCGGTGACTTCGACGTGATTGAGCACCGTCGCGCTCGCGTGCGCGGCGTCGATCGCGTTGGCGAGCGTGAGACGCGAGTCGTCGGTCGCGGCGTCCCAGTAGGACGCACCGCCCGTGAGGTCCCGGCGATCGAGCGCCGGCTCGAGTGCGGCGACGTCGTCGGGCGCGAGGCGTCTGTGGCGCCCGACGTTCCTGAAGAGCGAGAGTGCGTCGTAGAGCGTGAGGCCGGCGGCGAGCTTCCAGCGCGGCACGCGGGCCCCGCGATAGACGGGCCACGTGAAGCGCAGCGGCCGCACGAGATGCGGTGCCAAGTCGAGCAGGCGCCGGCGCTCGCGGCCGGCTTCGAACACGAGATGCAGGTAGCCGTGCTCGAGATACCGCACGCCGCCGTGGATGAGTCGCGAGGAACGACTCGACGTACCCGACGCGAAGTCATCGCGCTCCACCAGTGCCACGGCGAGTCCGCGCCGCGCCGCATCCCGCGCGATCCCCGCGCCCGTAATGCCCCCGCCGATCACGAGCAGGTCGAATCGGCGGTCGGCGAGTTCGGCGAGCCGTTGGGCTCGCCGCGGAATGGCCGGAGAGGACATGGGGGAGAGATACCCCGGCGAGCGCCCTGCCGCGAGTCTCGGCGCGGACTAGCTTTCGGGATGCCCATCTACGAGCCGGGGAAGCGGATCGCGATCATCGCGGGAGTCCGCACACCCTTCGCCAAGGCCGGCACCACGTTGAAGTCACTCAGTGCGATCGAGCTCGGCAAGATCGCCGTCAGTGAACTGGTGCATCGGACCGACCTCGATCCCGCGAGTGTCGACCTGCTGACATTCGGCACGGTCCTGCCCTCCGTCCTCGCGCCGAACATCGCACGCGAGATCGCGCTCATGCCGCTGCTGCCCAAGCGCCTCGACGCCTGGAGCGTCTCGCGCGCCTGCGCCTCGGCGAACCAAGCGATCACCGATGCCGCCGACCAGATCGCCCTCGGTCATGCGCAGGTGGCCATCGCAGGCGGTTCGGAGTCGCTCTCCAACGTGCCGATCCTGCACTCGCGCGGTTTCTCCGATGCGCTCGTGGCCGCGTCCAAGGCCAAGACGATCGGACAACGGATGCAGGCCTTCTCCGGCATCCGCGCCAAGGACTTCATCCCGATCACGCCCGCCATCGCCGAACCCACCACGGGGGAGTCGATGGGCCAATCGGCGGAGAAGATGGCGAAGCTCAACGGCGTGACGCGCGAGGAGCAGGACGAGCTCGCGCTCGCGTCACACCGGAACGCGCATAAGGGCACGGCCGACGGGCGCCTCACCGCGGAGATCGTGCCGGTGTCCATCCCGCCGCGCTTCGAGCAGGCGATGAGCAGCGACAACGGCATCCGTTCCGACACGACCGCCGAGCAGCTCGCGGGCCTCAAGCCGGTGTTCGACCGCCGCTACGGCAGCGTGACAGCGGGCAACGCGTCGCCGCTGACCGACGGCGGTGCCGCCGTACTGCTCATGCGCGAGGATGTCGCCAAGGCACTCGGGTATCAGGCGAAGGCGTACATCCGCTCCTACGCGTACGCCGCACTCGATCCGGGCGAACAACTGCTGCAGGCACCCGTGCTCGCCGCGCCACTCGCTCTCAAGCGCGCGGGGCTCACGCTCAAGGACATCGATCTCGTGGAGATGCACGAGGCCTTCGCTGCGCAGGTGCTCTCGAACCTCCGCGGGTTCGAGTCGCAGTACTGGGCCGAGCGCGCGGGGTTCTCGTCGCCGGTCGGTGCGGTGGACCGTACGAAGTTGAACGTGATGGGCGGTTCGATCTCCATCGGGCATCCGTTCGGTGCGACCGGTGCCCGCGTGACGACCACGCTGGTGAACGAGCTCGCGCGCCGCGGCGGGCAATACGGCCTGATGACCGTCTGCGCCGCCGGCGGACTGGGCTTCTCAATGGTGGTGGAGCGCGCATGAGCACACGACCGGCAGTGACCCTCGAGGTCGAGAACGGGATCGCGGTGCTCACACTCGACGTGCCTGGCGCGTCGGTGAACACGTTCTCCCCGCAGGTGATCGAGGAGTTCACCGTATTGCTCGATCGGATCGACAAGGACACCAGTGTCCGCGGCGCGGTGGTGATCAGCGGCAAGGCAGGGAACTTCATCGCCGGCGCCGACATCGACCAGTTCCTCGAGTTCAAGACCGCTGCGGACGCGGCGAAGGCGAGTGCGTTCGGGCATGTGATGTTCCATCGCATCGAGAAAGGCCGTCTGCCGGTGGTCGCCGCGGTCGATGGCGCCTGCCTCGGCGGCGGACTCGAGTTGGCGCTGGCCTGCGCGTATCGCATCGCCGCGGAGTCGCCCAAGACGCTCTTCGCATTGCCGGAAGTGAAGCTCGGTCTCATCCCGGGAGCCGGCGGTACGCAGCGCCTGCCCAGACAGGTCGGATTGCAGGCCGCGCTCGACATGATCCTCACGGGCAAGAACGTCCGTGCGAAGAAGGCGATGCAACTCGGACTCGTCGACGAGACCGTGCACCCGAGCATCCTGCGGCGCGTCGCCGTGGAGCGTGCGCGTGAACTCGCGGCGGGGAGCATCGCGCGGCAGCGGGACAACCGGAAGCACGGGGCCAAGGAGATCCTGCTCGATGACAACCCCATCGGGCGCGCGGTCGTGTTCCGCACGGCGCGCGAGCAGTCGCTCAAGAAGTCCGGAGGCCACTACCCCGCGGTGATGGCGGCGATCGATGCCGCGGCGGCCGGCTACTCGGCGAGCAGCGAGGCCCACGGCTACGCCGAGGAAGCGCGACTGTTCGGCGAGATGGCGATGACGCCGGTGTGCAAGGAGCTCATGTTCCTCTTCTACGCGACGACCGCGCTGAAGAAGGACAGCGGAGTGCCCGCCGGTGTCCAGGCACTGCCGGTGCCGCGCATCGCGGTGCTGGGCACGGGCTTCATGGGCGCCGGCATCGCGGCGGTGAGCGCCATGCAGGAGGTGCCGGTGCGGTTCAAGGACACCGCACCGGAGCGTGTCGCGAAAGGCATCGCGGCGGTGCGTGATGTCATCAAGGACGGTCTCACCAAACGCCGGATCACGCGCCAGCAGTTCGAGGATCAGGTAGGGCTCGTCTCGGGGACCGTCGACTACACGGGGTTCGGTCGCGTGCCGCTCGTGATCGAAGCAGTGTTCGAGGAACTCGGCGTGAAACACGCGGTGCTCAGGGAGACCGAAGCGGTGCTCGCGCCGACCGCGATCTTCGCGACCAACACGAGCACCATCCCCATCACGAAGATCGCCGCGGCGAGCAAGCGCCCCGAGCGCGTGATCGGCATGCACTTCTTCTCGCCGGTGCACAAGATGCCGCTGCTCGAGGTCATCGTGACCAAGCAGACGGCACCGGAGGTGACCGCTACGGTGGTGGAATACGGGCGCCGCATCGGCAAGACGGTGATCATCGTCAACGACTCGCCGGGATTCTACGTCAATCGGATACTCGCGCCGTACATCAACGAAGCGGGGCGGTTGCTCGACGAAGGTGTGGCCGTCGACGCGATCGATCGTGCGATGACGGCGTTCGGGTTCCCGGTGGGTCCGATCCAGCTGATCGACGAGGTCGGCCTCGATGTCGCGGGCAAGTCGGGTGCGGTGATGGCCGAGGCGCTCGGTGGACGCATGCAGCCGAGCGAGGCGTTGCAGAAGGTACTCACTGCGGGGCGGCTGGGTCGCAAGGGCAAGCAGGGGTTCTACGCGTACGACGAGAAGGGCAAGCGCGAAGGCGTCGACGAGAGCGTGTACGCGCTTTTCACGGGCGGTGCACGTCGCAAGGAGATGCCGAAGGCGGAGATACAGCGGCGCCTCTCCCTCACGATGTTGAACGAGGCGGTGCATTGTCTCGATGAAGGCATCATCGGGTCGGCGCGTGACGGCGACATCGGTGCGGTGTTCGGGATCGGGTTCCCGCCGTTCCGTGGCGGTCCGTTCCGGCACATCGACGCGGTGAGTGCGGCGGAGATCGTGAAGCAGCTCGACGCGTTGAATGCGACGCACGTCGGGCGATTCACGGCGGCGGCGGGACTGCGGCGAGGTGGGAGGTACTATCCGGCGTCAGGGAAGCCTGTCTAGGGGCGCTGTGAGGGGTAACGACAGATGTGAGGTGTGAGCTGTGAGAGGCGCGCCTGTGCAGGTGCGCCAAAGGCCGGCGGGGCGGGATGCGGGATGTTTCCGCGTGGCTCTTCGTTTCAGTGAACGTGCATCGTCAGAGGATCTCAATGCGGCGTGGGTCTCGGGTGTTGGTTTCGGTGCGGCTGGAGAAGGCACTCACGGTCGTGATGCTCGGCATCGCGTTCGCCGCGCCATGCGCGGTGTCGGCGCAGCTGACTCGCGCAGAGGTCTCGAACTACACGGAGACGTCCAGCTACGCGGACGTGATCGCGTTCCTCGACTCGCTCGAGCAGCGTGCGCCCGGCAAGTGGATGCGCGGTTCGATCGGCAAGACCTCGCAGGGACGGGAACTGCCGTTCGTCGTGGTGTCGCGCCCGCTCGTGCGCACGCCTGCCGAGGCCAAGCGGACCGGCAAGCCGATCGTCTACCTGCAGGGCAACATCCACGGCGGTGAGGTCGAAGGCAAAGAGTCCGTGCAGGCGTTGCTACGCGATCTCATCATCGACCCCAATCCCAACGCGCTCGACTCCATCGTGCTCATCGCGGTGCCGATCTACAACGCGGACGGCAATGACGTGTGGGGCCCGCAGGAGCGGCAACGTTCCGAGCAGGACGGTCCGGCTCAGGTCGGCCAGCGCCCCAACGGTATGCAGCTCGACCTCAACCGTGACTACATCAAGAACGAAGCGCCGGAGACCATGGCGTCGCTCGCGATGTTCGTCGCGTGGGATCCCGACGTGTTCGTCGACCTGCACACCACCGACGGCTCGTATCACGGATATGCGTTGACCTACGCGCCGTCGTTGCATCCCGCGGCGATGACGGGGGCGCTCGCGCCGGCCGGCCCGTGGACGCGGGACACGCTGCTGCCCGAACTGCGCTCGCGCGTGCGTGCGAAGCAGAAGTTCGAGACCTTCGACTACGGCAACTTCAGCGGTGGACCCAATGGCACGCGCGAGGACCCGACCTCGCTGCAGAAGGGTGGCTGGTCCACCTACGAGCACAAGCCGCGCTTCGGTACCAACTACTACGGCCTGCGCGGGCGCGTGAGCATCTTGAGCGAGGCGTACTCGCACGATCCGTTCGAACGTCGCGTGAATGCCACCACGGCATTCATCACCGAGCTGCTGACGTACGTCGGTGAGAAGGGGCGCACCGTGGTCGCGCGCACGCGCGCCGGTGGGGCCGGTCTGGTCCGCGGCAATGCGACTCCGGTGCCGATCCGCGCGCGGATGACCGCCACGCCGTTCAACGCACCGGTGTTGGTCGAACCGCTGCTGGCGATGGGCGACACGCTCCGACACGAGGCAGGAGTGCGCCGTGGGTACAAGCGCACACGTACGTTCACGGCAGTCACCATGCCGGTCTACGATCGTTTCGAGTCCACGCTCACGCAGACTCTCCCCACCGCATGGGCGCTCGATGCGTCCATGCGACCCATCATCGACCGATTGCGCGCGCATGGCATCATCGCCACGCAGCTGCGCAACGAGTGGACGGGCGCCGCTGAACAGTTCACGGTGGACTCGCTCATCAAGAACCCGCGGCCGTTCCAGGGCCACGCAGAAGTGCGGCTCGAGGGCAAGTGGAACGCCGAGTCGCTCACGCTACCGGCCGGGACTTGGATCGTCTCCGCGAAGCAGGCGACGGCGCTCGTCGCACTCATGATGCTCGAGCCGCAGAGCGACGATGGCCTCACCACGTGGAACGCGTTCGACGACGCACTCGCCGTCGGCAAGCCGCATCCCGTCCGGCGCCTCTTGGCACCCCTGCCGAGCGGCCGCTGATCCGGCCCGCCCGATGAGTCGCTTCCTTCCGGCAGATCACTCCAAGGGAGATGAGCGTACCATCGGGGGGTACGCGGCGGTGCACGCGCGTCCGGCCGCGTTCGAAGGGCCAGACGGCTTCTCGTACAGCGTGGAGATCCTCGCCGACCGCACGGATGATCCGGCGCGTCCCATCGGGGCCTTTCTCTTGTTCGTGCAGTGGAAGCGCATGGGCGAGCAAGGCGTGCAGGGACATCTCGAGACGGAGTTCCTCGCTTTCGGCGCCACAGCGGCCGAGGCGAAGGCCGCACTCGGCGCGATGTCGGTGGACGAAGTGCAGGAGCGATTGGACGCGCTCTGTGCGGCACGCGATTCTGCTCGTGCTGCCGCCCGCACCACCGCGGATGCGACGTCCGATACGCTGGACGGCGAGTGAGCGCAGTCGCGGGCATCATCGTCGAGGGCACCGGTGGCGTGTGGCGCGTGCGGTCGCGCGACGGTGAAGAACGTGACGCCGCGCTCGCGGGCCGGCTCAAACAAGAAGACCGCGGCAATCGCAAGCTCGCCGTAGGCGATCACGTGACGGTCGAGCCGGACGAACGCGGCAGCGGCTGGCGCATCACCACGATCGCCGAGCGAACGAGTGTGCTGGCGCGCCGCGAACCCGGCGGACGACACGGCGAGCGGATCCTCGCTGCGAACGTCGACGCGGTCCTCGTGGTGTTCTCGGTCGCGCAGCCCGAGCCGCATGTGCGCATGATCGATCGCTTCCTGGTGATCGCAGAGGCGAACG
>JBJXGK010000019.1:0-110829 GCA_046153705.1 Gemmatimonadaceae bacterium | reverse complement strand
GACATCAGCCGTAAGCGCAAGCTCCTGGAGAAGCAGAAGGAAGGCAAGAAGCGCATGAAGCAGGTGGGATCGGTGGAGATCCCGCAGGAAGCGTTTCTTGCGGTGCTGCAAGTGGACTGATGACGGCGCTCTGAGTCGTGAGTTGGCAGCTGCAAGAAAACGGCGATGCGGAGCCTCGGGCTCGCATCGCCGTTCTCGCATCGCCGTTTTCGCATCGCCGTTACTTACTACTCATGACTCCCGACTCACAACGCCGTTTTCGAACCCCCGACTTCACTTCCGCAGCCCTTCGTAGAGCCGCTCCAGCTTCGCCGTCTGCGTCCTGAGATCGAAGTTCGCCACCATATGCTCCCGCGCCGCGCGACTCATGCGCTCGCGCAACGAAACGTCGCCGAGCAGAGTGGTGAGGTGAGCAGCGAGTGCCTGCTCGTCGCCGGGATCGAACAAGAATCCGGTCGTGCCGTGCACCACTCCTTCTCCCGTGCCACCGCTGGTGGACACCACCAACGGCAAGCCGCTCGCCTGCGCTTCCAGGAACGTGATCGGCAGACCCTCGGCGTTGCCGCGGGTGTCGGCGATGCTGGGGCCGGCGAGCACGGCGGCGCGGCGCATCAGTTGCTGCACTTGCTCCGGAGTCTGCACGCCGAGAAACGTCGCGGGCACCTTGAGTGCCTCGGCTTCCTTGGCGAGTCCTTCGCGCAGCGGGCCGTCGCCGGCGATCACGAGCGTGGCATCGGGGACGCTCTTTCGCACCGCGGCCATCGCGCGCACCAAGTGGATCACACCCTTCTTCTCCACCAGCCGGCCGACGAACAACACCTCGTGAGCTGACCGCGCTGCCGTGGCCGGTGTGAACTTCTGCGTATCCACGCCGATGTAGTGCAGCGTGATCTTCTCGTTCGGACAGCCAGCCGCGCGCAGCGCGTCGGCGATGAACTCCGACACCGCGATCACGCGGTCCGCCGCAGCGAACGCCCGGCGCCGGCGTTCGGCTTCGGCCTCGGTCTTTGCGCGCACCGTGATGTCCATGCCGTGGTACGTCACCACGAGCGGGATCCCCAGGGCCTTGGCGATGCGACTCGCCGGGAGTGCACTTGAGCCGAAGTGTGCGTGCAGCACGGCTGGCTCGGTGTCGGCGATCGCCCGCAGCCAACGACTCGGCGCGCGCCCGGCGGACTTGAGCAGGAACTTCTCCAGCGCCGGGAACCAGCTGTGTTCATCGAGCAGCAGTTGCGGGCGACCGACGAGATAGGCGGCGCCGCTCGGGTCGCGCGAGTAGCCCACCAGCACCGGTGTGAACCGGGTCATCGCCCCGGACTGCGCCGCGATGAACGTCTCGCTCCACGGAAGGATCCGTTTGCGGAAGACGATCACGGAGGGGCGATCCGCCGCGTGGTCGGAGACGGAAGGACTTGCTGCGGTAGGACTCATCGTAGCGCCGTCTGGATGCGTTTCGCCGGCCCGATCGCGTCCGACCGATATGCACGAACCTGTTCCACGATCGACGCCCGCAGCGTGTCTCCGCCGCTGAGCGCGTGCCGTGTCGCACGTACGAGGCCCTCCGCGCTCACGTCTTCGATGTCGAACGCCCACGCCGCGTGTCCCATTGCCGTGAGCAGTTCGCGCGACTTGAACTCGTAGGCGATGGCGACCACCGGCGTCGCGACGCAGAGCGCGAGAATGGCGAAGTGCATGCGTGTGGCGATCGCGACGTCGTAGCCACGCAGCTCCTCGGCGAGCGCCGTGGGCGAGCGGAAGGCCGTGTCCACACGGACATGCGCCTCTCCCGGCAGCAGATCCGCGACGAGCTGCGCGGCGAACTTCGAATCGTCGGTCCAGTACTCCCGCACGCCCTGACAGGTCGAGAGGAACGTGACCTCCGCGCCGTCGCGAACGAGCGTACGTGCCGCGTCGGCGACTGCCCGTCGATAGCGCTCGCCGACATCCTCGCCACTGCCGGCGCGGAAGTGAGACCATCGCCGCACGGAGATTGCGACGCGCGGGCGACCGCGGCTCGGCACGCGCGGCAGGTCGGGGGTGGCGAGCGCGAATGCCGCGTCGGCGTGCACATGCACATGGTCCATCGGCGCGCCGATCTCATCGAGGTGCCGCTTGGACTTCTCGTCCCGCACGAAGACGCCACCACTTCCGGCGACGATCCGCTCCATGGTGAGGCGGCTCTTCGGCCTCTTGAACGGTCCCATCGACTGCGTGAACAGGAACGTCGGCTTGCCGAGTGCGTGCGCGGCGAGGAGTTCGTCGGCCTTCGCGGTGAAGTCGTAGTGCTCGACGAAGTACGTGCCGCCCGTCGCCACGACGACGTCGGCGGCCGCCATGAGATCGAGATGCGCCCGCTGCTCTGCGGAGAGGAGCGCACGTGTCGCGGCCGGCGCCGTGGCGAGCAGGCGCACCGCGAGCCGCGTCCGCCGTTTGCGTAGCGATGCAACACCGCCGTGCGAACGCCATCGCGGCCAATGCGCGTGCTGCACGTGCAGCCCCGCATGGAACGCGATCTCCGGATAGAGTCGCGCCGCCACCGTCGGCGTCTGTTCACTCACGTCGATCCGCACCGACTCACCGAAGACCTCGCGCAGTGCGTGGATCTCGCCCTGCAGGATGGCTGCGTCGCCGACGTTCAGCGCGACCGAATTGACGATGAGGATCTTCAGGAGGCGATCCCGCTGGGCACGGCGTGCCCGTCGATCCCGAACGCGGTCCGCGTCAGCTTCTTCGCCGCAACCTCATCCCGGATCGCGCGGTTCTTCGCCATCGCCTCCGGCCGTTTGTAGCCGCGACCGTGATCGAGGTGCACCACCAGCGCGCGATGCCGGATCTGCTTTCCGCGCACGCCCGCGTTCTCCAGGCGCTCGCCGAGTTCGCGATCGAGCCCACCCCACTCCAAACGCTCATCGAAGCCGTTCACCTTGAACAGATCGTCCCGCCACGCCGAGCTGTTGTGTCCGTTGAACGTCGGACCAGTCGTCGTCACGGCATCGAGCAGCCGCGACACCATCGGACCCCAACGCAGCCGCGAGGCCTGCATCGAGGCCGGCGTGCCGTTGGCGCGCAGCCACGCGTAGTCGGTCGCGCGCCCGGCGAGGATGTCGTCCTTCGTGATCTTCTGCGAAGTGTCCATGGGCAGCTTGAGATAACCCCCGGAGAGGAATCGACCACGCTCCGCCTGGGCCGCGTGCACCGCGAGCAAGTCGGGCCGCGGAATGCAGTCGCCATCGGTGAAGAACAGGTACTCCCCCTCCGAGCGTGCGATCGCCTCATTGAGGATGGTGCACTTCCGGAAGCCGATGTGTTCGTGCCACAGGTGCCGGATGGGATACCGTACTTGGGGTGAGACCCGCGCGACGACTTCGCGCGTGCGCTCGTCAGAGCCGTCGTCAGCCAGCAGGAACTCGAAGTCGCGGTAGGTCTGCGCCTCGAACCCCCAGAGCACCTTCTCGAGCCACTCCGGCTGGTTGTACGTGGTCGCGACGACGGACAGGCGCATTGCGGTGCAGTTACCTTTGATGGGGCCGACACAGTGGCCGATGAGCGCAAGATAGCCGTCGCTGCGAAACGGCGACAGCCGAACGGAGGCGAGGCGTGAGCACAGGGAGTGCAGCGGTCGGAGCGGTGCGCGGCGCCGTGGGCGGACCGCGCAAGTACATCCTCGGCGTCGACTTGGGCGGCACCAACATCGTCGTCGGTGCGATGTCCGCCGACGGCGCCGATCAATACGCGATGCACAGCGCCCCCACCCGCCCCGAACTCGGTGCGGATGGCGTGGTCGCGCGCATCGTGGACATGATCGAGAAGTCCATCACCGAAACGCGGGCGACCACGGGGGCTGCGCGCAGCGACTTCCTCGGCGTGGGTATCGGCTCTCCGGGCCCGCTGGACCGCGAGAAGGGGCTGGTGATCTTCACGCCCAACCTCGGCTGGCGGGACTTCCCGCTGCGCGATCGCGTCGCCGAGGGCGTCAGGCTGCCCGCCACGCTCGACAATGACGCCAACTGTGCGACGCTCGGCGAGTGGTGGATCGGCGCCGCCAAGGGCGCGCAGCACGTGGTGGGCATCACCATCGGCACGGGCATCGGCGGCGGGTTGATCCTCAACGGACGGCTGTACCACGGTGCGAACGACGTGGCCGGTGAGGTGGGGCATGCGACCATCGACTCCACCGGTCGACGCTGCGGCTGCGGCAACTACGGATGTCTCGAAGCCTACGCCTCAGGCCCCGCGATCGCCGAGCGTGCGCGGGAGGCGTTGGCCGGCGGCGAAGCGTCGAAGATGCCGCAGATGGTCGGGGGTGATCTCTCGCGCATCACAGCGGCGACGGTGTACGCAGCCGCCAAGGAAGACGATGAGCTCGCCAATCACGTGGTGCGCGAGACCGCGCGGTTCCTCGGCACTGGCATCGCGAACCTGCTCAACATCTTCAATCCCGAGGTCGTGGTGCTCGCGGGCGGCGTGACGCAGGCGGGCGATCAGTTGTTCGAGCCCCTGCGCGCGGAAGTGCGGCGCCGGGCGTTCAAGCCGGCGGTCGACATCTGTCGTATCGTGCCGGGCACATTGGAGGGCAACGCGGGTGTGGTGGGCGCCATCGCGACCTTCGCCCAGCATCACGGCATCGCGTGAAGCGGCTCGGCGTCATCGGCAGTTTCGTGTGGGACATCATCCATGGTCGGGATGTCCGCGCACTGCCGGTCCAGGAGTGGGGCGGTATCACCTACGCGCTCTCGGCGGCCGATGCGGCGCTGAGTGACGAGTGGTCGCTGGTGCCGTTGTCGCGCGTGGGCAGCGATCTCATCCCGGAGGCACGGCGCTTCGTCAAGTCGCTGCGCCATATCGCCGCCGATGCAGAGCCCATCGCGGTGCCGCAGCGGAACAACCGGGTGGAGCTGTACTACACGAGCGATGAGCGCCGCAGCGAAGTCCTGAGCGGTGGCGTACCCGGCTGGACCTGGGCGGGGCTCAAGCCGTTGCTGCACAACCTCGACGCGCTCTACATCAACTTGATCAGCGGCTTCGAGCTCGACTTGGAGACCGCGCAGTTGATCCGCCAGCACTTCAAGGGACCGATCTACTGCGACCTGCACTCGGTGGTGCTCGCACTGGAGCCGAGTGGGCTGCGCAGTCTGCGGCCGTTCCCCGAGGCAGCGGCGTGGTGCGCCTGCGCCGACATCATCCAGGTGAACGAGGACGAACTGGCGATGATGGCGCCCGATGGTCTGGCACTGGCGGCCACCGCGATGGGCGCCGGCGTGCGGAATCTCGTTGTGACCTTGGGCAAGCGCGGAGTCGTCTATTTCGCAGAACCGGGATTCGAGCGTCTGGCCGACCTCGCGCAGCCGCCGCGTCCGGGGGCTGGTCCGGTGCGAACCGCATTGGTGCCGGCCAAAAGCGCAAGGGTGGACGGGCCCGGCGATCCGACGGGCTGTGGGGACGTTTGGGGTGCGACCTATTTCTCACGCCTGCTCGCCGGTGATATTATGTCCGTGGCGCTGGACCGTGCGGTGACGGCAGCGGCGCGCAACGTCGAGCATCGTGGGGCCACCGGCCTCGCGCACCACCTCCGCGGAGATCTGCACCCGCTGTGACCGCCGTCATCTCCGTCCCCGCGTCCCTCGACGAATCGAACTTCGAGTCCGTCGTCGAGCAGCTCGCCCCGCTCCCAGCCGACGCGAAGATCCTGGTGGACGCCCGTCACTGCCGGTTCGCGACCCCGTACGGGCTCACCGCCCTGCTCTGCCTCGCGCAGTCGCGGGCCGAACGCCCCGACTTCGCCCCGCCCGAGGACGACTCCACGGCCAGCTACTGGGCACGCTCCAACTTCTTCCGCTACGCGGAGGAGTTGTACACCATGCGCGGGGCCACTCCGCGGCCGCGCGCGTCCGGCGACTCCGACGTGTTGCTCGAAGTGACACCGGTGGCCAAGAGCGAGGACGTGCACGCGATCGTCGGGCGCATCCAGGACAAGGCGACGCAGATCCTCACCACCAAGCTCGACCTCGAGCCGCGCGCGACGATGGGCTTCGCGATGACGCTCTCCGAGGCCTGCTCCAACATCATCGAACACGCCGGGCGCGGCGGGTGGGTGATGGTGCAGCGGTACAACTGGTCGAAGCGTCGCGTCGGGCGCGATGTGGTGCAGATCGCCGTGTGCGACGCCGGCATCGGCTTCCGCAAGTCGCTCGAACAGAGCCGCGCCCGAGCGCTGTCCGACCGTTGGGACGACGCGATCGCGCTCGAGACCGGCGTGATGCAGGGCGTGAGCCGCTTCGGTGACCCGGGCCGCGGCCAAGGGTTGAAGGGCATCCGCGGCTACGTGCATCGCTTCGACGGCAAGCTCACCGTGCGCTCGGGCACTGCGCGCATCGCGCCCATCATCCCCGAGTGGGACGAGGACGTGCCGCGCCGCGACGACCTCTCGCCGTTCGCCGGCACGCAACTGCAGGTGATCATCCCCAAGCGGGTCGCGGCGCCGTGACGCATATCGACGTCCACTCCGCACTCCAGGCCTCCACCGCCCTGCCGTATCACGATCTCGTGACAAGGCGCACGGGAGCGGCCGTCCGCACGCTCATCGAACACCAGCTCTCCGGACTCAAGGATGGCACGGTGGCCTTCCTCGATTTCTCGCGCATCGGTGTGCTCGATCGCTCCTGCGCCGACGAGTTCGTCGCCAAGCTCATGCTGCCGCTCACGAGCGATCATCCGTCGCGCGACGGCTACGTGGTGTTCCACGGCGTGAACGAGATGCACCTGGAGACCATCGAATCCGTGCTGCACGCGCACGGGCTGGCGCTGGTGGTGCAGTTCCCCGACGGCGCCGCACACTTGGTGGGCGCGGTGAGCGACACCGAACGCCAACTGTGGGACTTGGTCATGCGCGGGAGCTGTCGGCAGGTCGGCGCGCTCGCCGAGGCGGCCGGGCTCTCGCACGACGACACACGCACGCTGCTTGACTCCCTCGCTCGCCGGCGCCTCGTGCGCCATCATGACGACACCTACGGCCCCTTGGGCACCGCCGCCTGATGAGTCGCGCTTTCCCTCCGCTCCAGATCGTCGGATTCATCGCCACCAAACGCGGTGACGCCGAACGCGGCCCGCTCATCCACGTCCGCCCCGACGACGCGCGCCTGCGCCTGATCGACGACGGGGAGCTCGTCTGGGTCTACGGTCCGCGGCGACACGAACTCGCGCCGGTGGTGTACGACGAGACGTTGCCTCGTGGCGGCGTCATCGTGCGCGATCTCGCCGGCCTCGCGGTGACCGAGATCGTCCGGCTCGTCAAGATGGACGTCGGGCACCGCCCGGTGCTCACCACGAATCTCGCCTGAGGTCCTCCGTGTCACGCGCGAAATCGAAGAAGCCCAATCTCGCGACCATCGCCATCCATGGCGCGCGTGATGCGCACCGTCCCGGCGACCCGGTGGTGGAGCCGCTGGTCCAGTCGGTGAACCACATCCAGGCCCTCGGCACCGCCGAAGGTCTCAAATACACACGCTACGGCAACACACCCAACGCCGAACGCCTGCAGCGGCGCCTCGCGCTGCTCGAGGGCGCTGAAGCCTCGCTGGTGCTCTCCAGCGGCATGGGCGCGACGGCCTGCGCGCTGCTCGCCCTGCTCCGGCCCGGCGACCACCTGCTGTCGTCGATGTACATCTACGGCGGCACGCACCGGCTGTTCCTCGAGGAGTTCGCCTCGATGGGCATCGAGGTCACCCTCGTCGACCCCTTCGAGCCGCGCAGCTTCCGCAAGCGCATCAAGAAGGAGACCCGCGCGATCTTCATCGAGTCGCCGGTCAATCCCACTTGCCGCGTGCTCGACCTGCGCCCCATCTCGTATCTCACCAAGGCCGAGGGGCTCGCGCTGGTGGTCGATTCGACCTTCGCCAGCCCGGTGAACTTCCGCCCCATCGAACACGGGGCGGACGTCGTCATCCACTCGGCGACCAAGTACTTGAACGGCCATCACGACGTGCTGGCCGGCGTGGTGGCGGGCTCGCAGCCGTACATCGACGAAGTGCTCCAGAAGGAGATGCTCTGGGGCCAGACGCCCGATCCGTTCGCGCTGTGGCTGTTGGAGCGCGGATTGAAGACGGTGGATGTCCGCGTGCAGCGCTCCAACGAGAGCGCGATGGCGATCGCGAGCTGGGCCGAAGAGCGCAAGGAGATCAAGAAGGTCCACTACCCCGGACTTGCCTCACATCCGGACCATCAGGTTGCGCAGGAGATCCTGGACGGATTCGGGGGGATGCTGGCGATCGAGCTCGTAGGCGGCGGGAAGGCGGCGGAGCGTTTCCTGCGGCGCCTCCGACTCGTCACCCATGCGCCGAGCCTCGGCGGCGTGGATACGCTCGTGAGCGAGCCGCGCTACACCTCCCATGCGAAGATGACCTCCGCCGAACGCGCCCGGATCGGTATCCCTGACGGGTTCCTCCGGTTGAGCGTCGGCCTCGAGAACGTCGATGACCTCATCGGTGATCTCGAGCAGGCCCTGAAGTGACCCGATGATCCGATTCACCCACGTCACGAAACTCTACCCCAAGGGCGGTCCCGCTCTCGACGACGTCACCTTCCACGTCAATCGCGGCGAGTTCGTCTTCCTCACCGGGCCGTCGGGCGCGGGCAAGAGCACCATCCTCAAGTTGGTCTACGTGGACCAGCGCCCCACCGAGGGCGAGGTCCGCATCGCCGGGCAGAGCTCGGTGACCCTCACCGGCAGCGCCGTGCCGAAGTTGCGCCGCCGGCTCGGCGTGGTCTTCCAGGACTTCCGCCTGCTCGAGGACCGCACGGCCGAGCAGAACGTGGCGTTCGCGCTCGAAGTGATCGGCACACCGCAGGACGCGATCGGACCGAAGGTCGCGCGGGTGCTCACGCAGGTCGGGCTCGCCGGCAAGGCCACCGCCCTGCCGCATGAACTCTCCGGCGGCGAACAGCAGCGTGTGGCGATCGCCCGTGCACTGGTGAACGATCCGCTGGTGCTGCTCGCCGACGAGCCCACCGGCAACCTCGATGACCGCGCCACGCGTGGCATCTTCCAGTTGTTGCGTGACATCAACGCGACCGGCACGGCCGTGCTCATGGCCACGCACGACCTGGCCACCGTGCGCGCCAACCCGTATCGCACGCTGGAGATGAACCGCGGCAAACTCGTGTACGACTCGGCCACCGAGCACCCGGCCGCCGCCGATGAGTTCGATGCGCCCGTCCCCGATCCGTCGGAGACGTCGCGATGAACCTCGCCGTGCGCGAAGCCCTGCGCGCGTTCCAGCGCGCGCCCATGCTGAGCCTGCTGAGCATCACCACCATCGCGTTCTCGCTGTTCGCGTTCGGGCTCTTCGGCCTGGTGTACCTCAACCTGCGCGACGCCCTCGCGCAGGTTGAGGAACGCGTCGAGATCCGCGGCTTCGTCGCCGAGGGGACGAGCGCCGAGGCCACGAGCGCGGCGGTGGGCGACATCGCCGCGTTCCCCGAGGTCGCGTCGGTGCGTTACGTGAGCGACGTGCAGGCGCTCGAACGCGCCCGCCGGGAGCTTGGCGAGTTCGAGGACGTGTTCGAGGCGGGCATCCTGCCGGCGTCGATCGAGGTACGACTGCGCGAGGGCAACCGCGACCCGGAGAGTGTGCGCTCGGTCGCGCGCCGGCTCGAGTTCTACGACTTCGTCGACGACATCCGCTACGGCGAGGAGTGGGTCGAGAAACTCTACAAGATCCGCAACATCGCCACCGCCGTGGGTCTCTCGCTGGGCGTGATCTTCGCGGTCGTGGCCATCATCATCATCGGCTCGACCATCCGCATGGCCGTGCTCGCGCGTACCCGCGAGATCCACATCATGCGGCTCGTGGGCGCGACCAACGGGTTCATCCGTGCACCGTTCCTCGTCGAGGGCTTCCTCAAGGGTTTCCTTGGCGGGCTACTCGCCTTGGTGCTCACGTATTTCACCTTCCAGTTCGTCGGGCAGTACGTGGTGGAAGCGACGTACTTCGGCTCGGGACTCGCGGTGCTCGGCGTGCTCGCCGGCGCCATGATCGGGCTGCTGGGCAGCGCGGTGTCGGTGGGACGACACTTGCGGCGGGTGTGAGCGTGCGAGCGGCGTGGGTCCTCCTGCTCGTGCTGGCCGCGGCACCGCTGACCACGGCACCGCTGGACGCGCAGACCAAGGCCGTTCTCCCGCCCTCGGCGGCGCAGGCCGCGGAACGCCTGCGTCAGGAACAGCTCGAACTCGAACGGCTGCGCACCGAGCGCCAGGAGCTCGAGCAACGCATGCGTCGCCTGCAGTCCAACGCCCGCGACGTCGCCGAGGAGAAGCAGAACATCGAGCGACAGGCGGCCGCCACGTCACGCGTGGTACGCTCGCTCGACGCGCAGCTCGGCTCGCTCGTCGAGGAAGTGGACAACGTGAACACCAGCCTCGCGCGCACGCAGGACGAGCTGATCATCAAGCGCGCCACGCTGCGCCACCGCGTGCAGGAGATCTACAAGCGCGGTCCGCTGCACGGCGTCGAGGCGCTGCTCTCGGCGGAGTCGTTCGGGTCGCTGGTGGCGCGATACAAGTACCTGCACCTCGTCGCACAGCGCGACCGCGCCTTGGTGAAACGTGTGGAGACCTTGAGCGGCCAGATCACCGCCCAACGCTACCTGCTCGTGCGCCTGCGCTCCGACATGGAGACGAATCGCCAGCAGAAGGCGGAGGAAGAAGCACGGCTGCGTCGCTTGGAGCTGCAGCGCGGCCGGACACTGGCCCAGCTGCAGGCCCAGGCCAAGCAGGCCGAGGAGCGCCTCAAGCAGGTGCAACGCGACGAGCAGCGTTTGAGTGGCATCATCGCGGCCCTCGAAGCCTCGCGCCGTCGCGCCGAGTCGCGGCCCAACGCGGCGCCGGTCACGCGCTCCGTGACGACCACGGACATCGGCAAGCTCGACTGGCCGGTGAACGGCGACATCGTCTACCGGTTCGGCCGCGCGATGAACCCCAACAACACGTCCATCCGGTGGAACGGCATCGGCATCGGTGCCCCGCGCGGCACACCCGTGAAGTCGGTGGCCGCGGGTGACGTGGTATACGCCGAACCGAACGGCACCTACGGGCTCACCGTGATCGTGCAGCACGGCGGCGGGCTGTACTCGTTGTACATGTCGCTGGCGAGCGTCAACGTGCGGAAGGGCACGAAGATCAACAAGGGCGATGTGGTGGGGACTGTGGGGCAGTCCGATCCGGACTTGCCGCCGCGTCTGCACTTCGAGATGCGTCGCGAGGCGACGGCGCTCGATCCGCTGGAGTGGCTGCGGCAGCCCTGATCGCTCTCGCAGTGACAGAGGAGTCCAAAAAGCGTCGAGACGTCGCTAACTTCAAGGCCGTGCTGAAGCTCTTACTCAACGCGCGCGTCTTCGCGCCGGCGCCACTCGGCGTCCGCCATCTCCTCATCGCCGGCGGCCGCATCGTGTGGATGGGCGGCCCACGGCTCGACCTCCCGCCCTCCCTCGGTGCCGAGACCATCGACTTCGAAGGCCGCACGGTGATCCCGGGCATCATCGACGCGCACGTGCATCTCACCGGCGGTGGTGGCGAGGCCGGCGCGCACACCAAGGTGCCGCCGCTCGCGCTCTCACGATTCACCCGCAGTGGCATCACCAGCGTGGTGGCGCTGCTCGGCACCGACGACGCCACGCGGCATCCTCGCGAGCTCGTCACCGCGGTGAACGGCCTCAAGCACGAAGGTCTCTCGGCGTGGTGTTACACCGCGGGCTATCACGTCCCGCCGGTCACCATCACCGGCAGCGTGCGCGGCGACATTGCAACCATCGATGCGATCATCGGCGCCAAGTGTGCGATCAGCGACCATCGCTCCTCGCAGCCCACGGTAGACGAACTTCGACGCCTGGCGAGCGAGACGCACGTCGGCGGCCTCATGACCGGCAAGGCGGGCATCGTGCACCTGCATGTGGGCGACGGCGCGCGCGGACTCGAACCCATTCGCGAGGCCCTGCACGGCACGGAGCTGTATCCACGCGTGTTCAACCCGACGCACGTCAACCGCCGTAAGGCGCTCATGGACGACGCGATCGCCCTCGCGCGCGACGGGTCGCATGTGGACATCACCGCCTTTCCCGTCGCGGAAGGTGAGGATGCCTACGCTGCCGAGGACGCGCTGCTGCGCTACCTCGACGCCGGCGCACCGCTCGATCGCGTGAGCGTCAGCTCCGACGGCGGCGGCTGCCTGCCGACCTTCGACGCGGACGGCCGTGTGGCCCACATGGACGTCGGCGATCCGGGCGACCTGTCGCGCACGCTGCGCGCGTTGCTCGCCACGGGCGCCCCGCTCGAGCGCGTGTTGCCGGCCTTCACCAGCAACCCGGCGACCCTCCTCAGACTCTCGGGCAAGGGCCATCTTTCCGTCGGGGCGGATGCGGACCTCGTGTCGCTCGACGAACATGGAGGCGTGGTGGACGTGATGGCGAACGGCGCATGGCACGTGCGCGCGGGACAACCGATCGTGAGAGGGACCTTCGAATGAGTCCGGCCAAGGTGCCCTCGGGCGGCGAACGCGGCTACATCATCCCCATCGGTGGGGGGGAGCAGCGGGAGTCCAATCCCATCATCCTCGACCGCTTCGTGCAGCTCTGCGGCGGTCGAGACGCGCACATCATGGTGATCCCCACGGCGTCCAAGCTCGAGGACACCGGCGATCGCTACCGGAAGACCTTCGCCGACTTGGGCGCTGCCGAGGTGCATGTGCTCGACTTCGACACGCGCCGCGATGCCTACGAGCCCGGCCGCCTCGCCGAGATCGCGGAGTGCGACGGCATCTTCCTCACCGGCGGCAACCAGCTGCGCCTTTCCACGCTCATCGGTGGGACAGACGTCGCGCGCATGCTCCGCGAGCGGAACGCTCACGGCGCGCACATCGCGGGCACCAGCGCCGGCGCGAGTTTCCTCTCCGAACACATGATCGCGTTCGGCGAGGACAACGTCACGCCGCACGCCGGCTCGGTGACGCTTGCGCCTGGACTCGGCCTCACCAACCGCGTGGTGATCGACCAGCATTTCACGCAGCGCAATCGCCTGGGCCGGCTCATCACCGCGCTGGCGTTCAACCCCTTCCTCATCGGACTGGGGTTGGACGAGGACACCGCCGCGTTCATCGGGCCGGACCAGTCGGTGGAGGTCGAGGGCAGCGGTACGCTCACCATCCTCGACGCCGAGCGGCTCAAGTTCTCATCGATGGACCAGGCCAGCGCGAACGATCCGGTGTCCATGCTCGGGATCACCATGCATGTGCTCATCAGAGGCGCCACGTTCAACCTGCACACCCGCGACGCGTCAGCGGGGACCCTCGCGGCGGGGAAGAGCTAGTTGCACCTTAGGGGCATGCGCATCCTCGATCGCTCCGTCTACGTCGGCCCCTCGCTCTATGCCCACTTCCCGGTCATCCGCCTCGAGCTCGACCTCAGGGCGCTGGAGGAATGGCCCACAGCCAAACTCGGTCCCGCCTTCACCGGCGGTCTGATCGCTGCGCTCCCGGGGCTCGCCGAGCACGGTTGTTCGTACGGCGAACCCGGCGGATTCATCCGCCGCATGACCGAGGAAGAAGGCACCTGGCTCGGCCATGTGCTCGAACACGTCGCGATCGAACTGCAGAACGTCGCTGGCATCAAGGTCACGTTCGGGAAGACTCGCGGCGCGGGAAAGCCCGGCGTGTATCACGTGGTGTATGAGTACGAGCAGAAGGACGAGGGCCTCGAGGCCGGTGAACTCGCGCTGCGGCTCATCGATTCCCTGCTGCCCGCCGAGTTGCGCACACAGTCCGGCGATGAACCGTTCGACTGGCCGCGGGAACGCGAGTCGTTCATCCGCTTCGCCCAACGCCGCGCCCTCGGCCCCAGCACCGCGAGCATCGTACACGCCGCAGAGAAACGCGATATCCCGTGGATCCGGCTCAACAACCAGTCGCTCGTGCAGCTCGGCTACGGCAAGTACCAGCAGCGCATCCAAGCGACGGTCACCGGGCGCACGTCGCACATCGCGGTGGAGCTGGCGAGCGACAAGGAAGAGACGAACAAGCTCTTGCAGACGCTGGGCCTGCCTGTGCCGAAGCAGGAGCTGGTGCAGAGCGCCGATGCGGCGGCGCGTGCCGCCAAGCGGATCGGGTATCCGGTGGTGGTGAAGCCGTACAACGGCAATCACGGGCGTGCGGTGGCGATCCACCTCACCAGCGAGGACGCCGTGCGCGCCGCGTTCACGGCGGCGCAGGAAGTCTCGCGCTCGGTGCTGGTGGAGAGCTTCATCACCGGCGAGGACCATCGCCTGCTGGTGGTGAACGGCGTGCTGGTGGCCGCGACGCGTCGCACGCCCGGACACGTCGTCGGGGACGGCAAGCACAGCATCGCACAGTTGGTCGACGTGGTGAACCAGGACCCGCGCCGCGGTATCGGGCACGAGAAGGTGCTCACGCGACTCGAGCTCGACGCGCAGGCGGAGCGGCTGCTGGAGAAACTGGGGTACACCGCCGCCACCGTTCCCAAGGCTGGCGAGGTCGTGTACCTCCGCTCCACCGCGAATCTGTCCACCGGCGGCACGGCGACCGACGTCACCGATGTCATCCACCCCGACAACGCCGAGATGGCCGTGCGCGCCATACAGGCCATCGGGCTCGACGTGGGCGGCGTGGACTTCCTGTGCAAGGACATCACCGAGTCGTACAAGAAACACGGTGGGGCGATCTGTGAAGTGAATGCTGCGCCCGGCTTCCGCATGCACAGCGCACCCAGCGAAGGCAAGCCGCGCGACGTCGCCGGCCCGGTGATCGACATGTTGTTCCCTCTCGGCACGCCCACCGTGGTGCCGATCGCGGCGATCACCGGCACCAATGGCAAGACCACCACATCACGCATGCTCGCGCACATCTGCAAGATGGGCGGGATGACACCGGGCCTCACCACCACCGACGGCGTGTACATCGATGGCCAGCGCACGGTGGAAGGCGACATGACGGGGCCGGTGGCGACGCGCACCGTGCTCAGTGATCCGTCCATCGACGTGGCCGTGCTCGAGATCGCACGCGGCGGCTTGTTGCGCGCCGGCATGGGCACGCGCTACGTCGATGTCGGTGCGGTGCTCAACGTCCGTTCCGACCACCTCGGCCTCAAAGGCATCGATACGCTCGAGGAACTCGCCGAGGTCAAACGCACCATCGTCGAGGTCGCGCGCGACACCGCCGTGCTCAACGCCGATGACCCGCTGTGCCTCAAGATGGCGGCGTACACCGACGCGAAGCATCTCTGCTACGTGACGCTCGACCCCGCGCACGTCCTCGTGCGCGAGCACATCCGCGCCGGTGGCCGCGCCGTCTCGCTCGAGACGGGTGTGAACGGCCAGATGATCACGATCTACGACAAGGGCGCACACATCCCGCTTTTGTGGACGCATCTCATCCCGGCCACGATGGAGGGCCGTGCGATGCACAACGTGAACAACGCGATGTTCGCCGCCGCGATCGCGTTCTCGATGGGCATGAAGCTCGAGACCATCCGCCAGGGCCTGCGCACGTTCGATACGACGTTCTTCCAGGCGCCCGGTCGCACCAACGTGTTCAACGAACATCCGTTCAAGGTCATCCTCGACTACGGGCACAACGCACACGCAGTCGATGCCATGGCGCAACTCGCCGAGCGTCTCGATGTCGCCGGGCGTCGTCTCGTGGTGGTCGCCGGCCCCGGGGACCGGCGCGACGAGGACATCCGCGAGATCGCGCGCACCGTGGCCGGCCGCTTCGACCATTACATCTGCCGGCGCGACGATGCGTTGCGCGGCCGCGATGGCGACGAAGTGCCGGGCATGATCGCCGCGACGCTGAAGGAGTCCGGTGTGCCGGCCGCGAAGATCCAGATCATCCCCGAGGAACAACAGGCCGTCGACGCCGCACTCCGGATGGCGCGCGCCGGTGACCTGCTGCTCATCTTCGGCGACGAGATCGTACGGACGTGGAAGCAGATCATCCATTTCCATCCGGAAGGCGCGGCCAAACCCGTCACCGCGGAACACGCCATCCCCCGCCCCGCGCCCGCGCGGAGCGAACCGACGATCGAACTCGTACAACGCGAACTCGGTTCGCTGGTGCGCGATGAGCGAGGCGTGCGCCTCGCGCGCGAGAGCGACGACTGAGCGCGGTGACCGACGACCAGACCTCCAACGCACTCTGGGTCGACTCGCGCCGCCTGTTCGGCGCCTCACTCTGGCTGGACGCGCCGGGTGCGGTACTCGAGGCGACCCTCACGCCCGGGCGCGAAGCCGCCGAGATCGCGGCGTGGCACGCCCATGTCCGCGCGCTGACGACACGCGTGGGATGGAAGAGTGAACGGCGCGTGCGCGGAGCGGTCCTCGCGTTCACCGCCCCGGTGGATGCACTGCTCGCCGCGACGATGGTGAACGAGTGGGCGTGGACGCGTGCCGCCGCTGATGGTGCCGCGCGCGCGGCGGCGACCGGCGACCCCACCGAACCGCGCCTGCCGATCGACGACGACGCGGCCGCCGAGGCCACGCTGCGCAATCACATCGCGCAGGAGGCGAATCCCGCATTCATCGCACTCCTGACACGGGCGCGGGCGATGCAGGTGCCGCTGCTCTTCGATGATAGCGAACTCAGCCTCGGCTACGGCATCCATTCCGCGTGCTGGCCGCTCTCGGCCCTGCCGCAGCCTGGCGACGTCGAGTGGGCGCACCATCTCGGCGTTCCCGTGGCGCTGGTAACGGGCAGCAACGGCAAGACCACCACCGTGCGGCTCGTGGCCGCGATGTTGGCGCGTGCCGGCCACACGGTCGGCTACTGCTGCAGCGACGGCGTGTTCATCGACGGCGTGCAGGTGGAACGCGGCGACTTCAGTGGCCCCGCGGGCGCGCGACTCGTGCTGCGTGACACGCGCGTCACGGCGGCCGTGCTCGAGACCGCCCGCGGCGGTCTGCTGCGTCGCGGTCTCGCAGTGCCATCGGCCGACGCGGCCATCGTCACCAACATCGCCGAGGACCACTTCGGTGGCTACGGAATCGAGTCGCTCACCGATCTCGCACAGGCCAAGCTCGTGGTGGCGCACGCACTCGACGTGCGCGGCACGCTGGTGCTCAACGCGCAGGACCCCACGCTGCGCACGGTGCGCACAGCGCAGGTCGAGCGACACCGCGGACCGACCCTCTGGTTCCGCGACGATGAACCGGTGGACGGCGTTCCACCGGCCGATGCGATGCCGTTCACGTTGCGGGGGGTCGCGCGGCACAACATCGCCAATGCCAACGGTGCCGCACTCGTCGCGCGCGCGCTCGGGGTTACACCCGCACAGATCGAGGCGACACTGCGGGTGTTCGGGCGCAGCAACCAGGACAACCCCGGGCGTCTCGAGCGATTCGAGCGCAACGGCGTGCGCATCTGGATCGACTATGCGCACAACCCGCACGGTATGCAGTTCCTCATGGACGCCGCTCTCGCGGAGCGCGGGGCTGGACGCTTAGGTCTCCTGTTAGGCCAAGCGGGCGACCGCGACGACGCCGCCATCCGCGCGCTCGCACGTACGGCGTGGGGTGCACGCCCCGACCATGTGGTGCTCAAGGATATCGACGGCTACCTGCGTGGTCGTGCCGCCGGCGACGTCCCCGCGCTCATGCGCGACGAGCTGCTCACACTCGGCGCGGCGCGCGAGACCATCGAAGAATCCACCGACGAGACCGACGGTGTGGCGCGACTGCTCCGCTGGGCGATCCCGGGCGACCTGCTCGTGCTCCCTGTGCACGCGCTGGACGCCCGGGACCGCGCCAAGTCCCTGATCATGCGGTCAAGCTGACGCTGCCGCCGCGCTTACGGCGCGGTCACCGTCACGTTCACCGTGAACGGCCCGAAGTCGTTGTGGTTCTCCTCGATGTGCAGGAGACCGAGCTGCACCGCCACCGTGCCCGCCGCACCCGCCGTGAGCGTGCCCGCGAACGGGCCCGTGCGCGTGAACGTCATGCCGGCGGCCGGCGCAACCGAGACCTGGAACGTCGTGCCATCGACCACGGGGTCCGGCTGACCGGCGGCATTGAGGAACTCCACCGTGAACGCACGGCTTCCCGCAGCCGGCACGCTGAGCGTCCCGGTCACGACGCCGGTGGAGTTCACGGTGACCGCGGAGCCGCCGGCGGGCGTGATGCGCATCGTCACGACCTCCGGTTCCTCTTCAGGCGACGTGGAGTCCTTGCAGGCACCGGCGCCGAGCACGAGTGCAGCGACGGCGAACGCGGCGAAACGACGGCGGGCGATGGAAAACGTCGAAAGCATTGGAAATGACCTCTGATGGATGGGGAACAGGTTAGAACTGCACACGATAGAGGAGCGAGACGTTGCGTCCCGTCTCCGGGATGATGTCCTTCGTCCGCGAGAGGTGATCGCGGATCTCGGTGTCGAGCACGTTGTCGACCTTCAGTGTGATGCTGTGCAGCCGGCCACCGACGAGCAGACGCCATGAGGCGAATACATCGCCGGTGGCGTAGGCGTCGGTCACCGTCTCGAAATCGCCGAGCCGGTCCTGCGCCGCGGCCCAGCGCATGGCGCCACCGAACGACCAGCGTGGCGTCTCATGACGTAGACCCACTCGCCCGTTGAGCGGCGGCATCAACGGCAGATACTGCGACTCGAGCACATCCGGCTCGCCGTTGATTCCGGGGATCGTGTCGCGGTCACCGCGGATCGTCCCGCGAACGTACGACATCGTGCCGTCGAGCACGACGTGCTGCGCGAGCGTCCATTCGAACTCACCTTCCGCGCCGACGAGAGTCGCATCCTCGTTGACGTACTGGAACTTCCAACGCTCGCCCTGTCGGCCAAGCTCGCCGGTGTTGCGCGGGAAGATGTAGCCGTCCATCCGATTGGTGAATGCGGCGACTTCCACGCGCACCCGCTCGCGCTCGAGCCGCGCGAAGACCTCGGCGCCCAGTCCGTTCTCACGACGGATCCGCGGGTTGCCGACGTCGTACGAGTAGGCCGCGAGATGCGGTCCGTCGGAGTACAACTCGTTGAAATCGGGCGTACGATACGACTGCGATGCACTCGCACCCAATCGCAACCCGTTGTCGAACGTACGGAGCGCGCCCACGGAGGCGGAGAGCGCGCCGAAGGTGCGCTTGGCTGCCGGTATGGTGTCGGTGCCGACCGTCACATCGGCACGTTCGAGCGGCGTGAACTGCGCGATGTCGTAGCGCACCCCAGCCTGGAGCCGCAACGTTCCGACGTCGGCTTCCTCGATCACGAAGCCGGCGGCCGACCAATCCGACGTCGACGGCGTGCGCAAGGCGCCGGCCGTGGTGATGTCGCGGTACTGCGTACGTAGCCCGAACGCACCTGAAGTCAGCGGTCCTAACGGACGATGCCGCACCACCAACTCCCCCACCGACATCAACTGCTCGAACCGCACCGCCACGTTGCCGCGGTTGGTGAGCTCCGAGTGTTCGTAGTCCGTGAAGCTGAGCGATGCCCGCACGCTCTCGAACCGACCGTCCTGCGGATGCCAGTCGGTCTCGCTGCGGACCATGTGCCGCGTCATCGAGATATCGACGCCGTTGGGATGCGCGCCGACGAACCCACCCGGGAGCCCATAGTCGTTGGTGAAGAAGCGATACGACACGCCGGTGTAGCCCCAGTCGCGGACCAGCGAAGCGCCCACGCTCGCATTCGCCGACTGCACGTCGGTGTTGTTGAGCGTGCCGACCGGGGTCCGCATGTCCCCCGCCAAGCGCGCGCTGCCTTCGCCGCGCACGCTCAGGCCGAGCAGCGGAAGCTCCGCATGTCCGCCGAGTGTACCACCCGAGTTGGCCGAGCTCGCCTGCGCACTCAACGTTCCGTGCAGATGATCGGCGAGCGTAGTCGGTACTTCTTGACGGATCATGTTCACCACCCCGCCAAGCGCACTCGAGCCGTACAGCAACGACATCGGCCCGCGAACCACTTCGATCTTCTGTGCGGTGAGCGGGTCCATCGCGACGGCGTGGTCCATCGACGTGCTCGAGAGATCACCCGGCCGCATCCCGTCCTCGAGGATGAGCACCCGGTCGCCGCTCATGCCACGCAGCACCGGTCGCGCGGTGGCCGGACCCATGGACGTCACGGACACACCGGGCGTGCCAGCGACCGTCGCGCCCAGCGTGCCATCGAGTCGCCGCTCTAGTTTCGCGTCGCTCAACACACTGGTCGCGGTGATCGCATCGGCCGAGCCGCGTTCGGAGATCTGTCCGGTCACCACACTCGCCGCGAGCTGGATCGGCGCCTCGCGTATCGAGAGCGACAACCGGACCGGTGAACCTCCGACCACCAGCTCTTGGCTCAGGGCGCGATACCCGATGCGTTGCACCACGAGCCGGTATCGCCCCGCCGGCACCGCCGCGAAGACGAACCGACCGTCCTCGTGCGACCGTGCATCGCGATGCAACTCGACGATGCGAATGCTCGCCGCGGGCAACGCGACGCCCGTGCCCGCCACGGTCACGGTGCCCGAGACCTCGACGTGCGCCTGCGCCGTGCCTTGCCCCGAGAGCGTCGCCATCGGGGATAGACAGATGATCGCAACGGCACCGAAAACGCCGCGCGCGGAACGGAACGCCGACATGGCGTCTCCAGAGGGTTGTGAGGATGCCCTACCCAGGTGGGAGCGGACGATCGCTCGACCACCGCGCCGCGCCGAAGCGCGGCCCTGCTTCACGCCGCAGGCGGTCCGCGACTCCGCAGTCGCGAGGTTGACTCCACTCGAGTGACGCGGTCGGCCTCGACGGGCCGCGACGCGTCCGACTGCCGCAAGTACTGGTCGAACGCCACGGACACGGCGGCCGGCGCCGCACCGCTGGTGATCGTCTGGTACAGCACACAGTCCGTCCCACCGTGCAGCGGCGGGCAGCGATCATCGGTCACGTCTTCCCAGTGCGCGACCACCTCGCGATGCTCGATGCCGGCATCCATGATCGGCAGACCCGCCACGATCATCAACTGGAGAAGCAGCCAGATTGCAGCCGATACGCGAGCCAACGGCCTGCGCAGAGGCGCGCGGACCGGTCGGTTAGCGGACGGTGGGCTGGACGTCATGCGTGAATGACTACCTAGACGGTGCGGCAGAAACAACTGCGGACCTCACGAGCAGTACGCCGGCTCGGTCCGGAGGGTTCCCGAGGTCGTGGTCGCCGGGGTTCGCGCCTTGGTCGGACTGCCGCATCCCAATGGAGCCACTAGATTTAGCTGGATGAGACGAGAGGACGCCCTCGACTATCACGCGCGCGGCCGGCCCGGCAAGATCGCCGTGGTTCCGACCAAGCCGCTGACCAACCAGCGCGACCTCGCGCTCGCCTACTCCCCCGGGGTCGCCGAGCCCTGCCTTGAGATCAAGGCCAACCCCGACGACGCCTACAAGTACACCGCGAAAGGCAACTTGGTCGCCGTCGTGACCAACGGTACCGCCGTCCTCGGCCTCGGCAACATCGGGGCGCTGGCCGGCAAGCCGGTCATGGAGGGCAAGGGCAATCTCTTCAAGCAGTTCGCCGACATCGACGTGTTCGATCTCGAGGTCGGCTCCGAGAAGGCCGACGACGTCATCAAGTTCTGCCAGCTCCTCGAGCCGACCGTAGGCGGCATCAACCTCGAGGACATCAAGGCCCCGGACTGCTTCTACATCGAAGAGACGCTGCGGAAGACGCTCAAGATCCCCGTCTTCCACGATGACCAGCATGGGACGGCCATCATCTCCGGCGCAGCGCTGCTCAACGCCCTGGAGGTCTCGGGCAAGGACATCGCTCGGGTGAAGGTCGTGTTCTCGGGCGCCGGTGCTGCCGCGATCTCCACGGCAGAGCACTACATCCGGTTGGGCGTGAAGCGAGAGCACATCCTCCTCTGCGACCGCAAAGGTGTGATCTACAAGGGTCGGGTCGACGACATGGACCCGTACAAGGCGCGTTTCCAGGCCGAGACCTCCGCGCGCACGGTCGCTGATGCGCTCGTCGGCGCCGACGTGTTCGTCGGCCTGTCGGTCGCGGGGGCGGTGACCGGCGCCATGGTGAAGGCGATGGCGCCGCACCCGATCATCTTCGCGCTCGCCAACCCGGTGCCGGAGATCCTTCCGCACGAGGTGCGCGCGGTCCGCGACGACGCCATCATCGCCACCGGTCGCTCCGACTACCCCAATCAGGTCAACAACGTCCTCGGCTTCCCCTTCATCTTCCGTGGCGCACTCGATGCACGGGCGACGGAGATCAACGAGGAGATGAAGATGGCGGCGACGCGTGCGTTGGCCGCGCTCGCCAAGGAAGACGTGCCGGAGAGTCTCTCCGCGCTGTACGGACTCACCAACGTGAAGTTCGGTCCCGAGTACCTGATCCCCTTCCCGTTCGATCCGCGCGCGCTGCTGCGCGTGGCGCCCGCGGTCGCATGGGCGGCGGTGGCGAGCGGCGTGGCGAAGGAGTTCATCGACCTCGACGAGTACCGCGATCGGCTCGAAGCCCGGCTCGGCCGCGCGCGCGGCATCATGCGCGGACTCATCTCGCGCGCGCAGCAGGAGCCCAAGCGTGTCGTCTTCCCCGAGGGGGAGGACCCCAAGATCCTCCGCGCCGCGCAGATCCTCGTCGACGAAGCCATCGCGCAGCCCATCCTGCTCGGCCGCGTCGACCGGGTGCGCGCGATGGCCGAGGAGCTGGGTATCCCGCTCGACGGCATCACGCTCGAGGAGCCCGCGGCGTCCAAGCGCCGGGACCGCTATGCGCAGCATCTCTGGCAGCGCCGGCAGCGCAAAGGCATGTCACTGGTGGAGGCCAACCAGCGGATCACGCGTGCGACGACGTTCGGCTCGGTGATGGTGGCCGTGGGCGACGCCGACGCACTTGTCGGCGGCATCGGCAAGCACTACCCCGAGACCGTGCGGCCCGCGCTGGAGGTGATCGGCGCGCATCCACGGGTGGGGCTCGCGTCGGGTCTCTACATGCTTGTGTTCGAGAAGCATGTGGTGTTCTTCGGCGATACCACGGTGAACATCGACCCGACCGCGGAGCAGCTCGCGCTGATCGCGTGGTCGGCCGCGGGACTCGCTCGGACCTTCGGGATCTCCCCGAAGATCGCCATGCTCTCGTTCTCCAATTTCGGTTCCGTGAAGCACCCCGAGGCCGCCAAGGTGGCCGAGGCGGTTCGGCTCTTGCGGCTTCGGGACCCATCGCTGATCGTCGATGGCGAGATGCAGGCCGACACGGCGTTCTCCGAGGAGGTGCTGGCGGGTCGCTACCCGTTCAGTGCCCTCAAGGAAGCGGCGAACGTCCTTATCTTCCCGAACCTCAGCGCTGGCAACATCGCCTACAAGTTGTTGACCCAGTTGGGCGGGGCCACGGCGATCGGCCCCATCCTCGTCGGCATGCAACACCCGGTGCACGTGCTCGAGCAGGGCGCCGACGTGGAGGAGATCGTCAACATGGCGGCCGTCGCCGTCATCGATGCACAACAGCGGGCGAACGGAAACCTGCAAGCGCCGCGTCTCTGAGTCCGACCTTCATTCCCACCGAATCCTCCCATGACGACAACCACCGCCCCCGTCCGCGAGAGCAGCACCGGCCTCTCTGCTCAGGGCCTCTCGCCGAAGGGCACCGTCCGCTGGAACCTCGAAGCGCCTGAGCTCGTCCAGGCCGCGATCCGTCGCAACGAGGGCGAACTCGCCCACATGGGGCCGTTCGTCGCGGTCACCAAGCCACACACCGGCCGCTCACCCAACGACAAGTTCGTCGTGAAGGAGCCGTCCACCGAAGTCGACGTCGACTGGGGCAAGGTCAACCAGCCGATCAGCGAGGCTCACTTCGAGACCCTGCTCGCCGACGTGCGCGGCTATCTCAACGGGATCGACGAACTCTTCGTCGAGGATCTCTACTGCGGGGCCGATGCGGCCTACCGCCTCTCCTGCCGCTACGTCACGCCCAACGCGTGGCATGCGAACTTCGTGCGCAACATGTTCATCCGGCCCGCGCTCACCGAGCTCGCCGCCTTCGCACCGAACTTCTCCATCCTGCACGCGCCGGAGTTCCAGGCCGATCCGGCCAAGCACGGCACGCGCACGAGCACGTTCATCGTGCTCAACCTCGCCAAGCGCATGATCCTCATCGGCGGTACGCGCTACGCCGGCGAGCTCAAGAAGTCGATGTTCACCGTGATGAACTACCTGCTGCCCAAGCAGGGCGTGCTCTCCATGCACTGCTCGGCCAACATCGGGCCGGCGGGTGACACGGCGCTGTTCTTCGGTCTCTCCGGCACCGGCAAGACCACACTCTCGGCCGACCCGGAGCGCGGGCTCATCGGTGACGACGAGCACGGCTGGAGCAACAACGGCACGTTCAACTTCGAAGGCGGCTGCTACGCCAAGGTGATCAACCTCTCCAAGGAGCAGGAGCCCGACATCTTCGCGACCACCGAGATGTTCGGCACCATCCTCGAGAACGTCGTACTGGAGCCGGGGAGCAAGAAGGTGCGCTTCGAGGACCAGTCGATCACCGAGAACACGCGTGCGTCGTACCCGCTGCACTACATCCGCAACCATGTCCCAAGCGGCCGCGGCGGGCACCCCAAGCACGTGGTGTTCCTCACCGCCGACGCGTTCGGTGTGTTGCCGCCCATCTCCAAGCTCACGCGTGAGCAGGCGATGTACTACTTCCTCTCGGGCTACACGGCGAAGCTGGCCGGCACCGAGCGCGGCGTCACCGAGCCGCAGGCCACGTTCTCGGCCTGCTTCGGCGCGGTGTTCCTCGTGTGGCACCCGACCAAGTACGCCGAGATGCTCGGCGAGCTGCTCGACAAGCATGGCGCGCAGGTGTGGCTGGTGAACACCGGCTGGAGCGGCGGAGCGTACGGCACCGGCGCGCGCATGAAGCTGAGCTACACGCGTGCGATGGTGCGCGCGGCACTCGCTGGCAAGCTCGACAAGGCACAGGTGACGCCGGACCCGATCTTCGGTCTGCCGATCCCGTCGGCCATCGAGGGCGTGCCGAGCGAGATCCTCAACCCGCGCAACACGTGGAAGGACGGTGCCGCGTACGATGTGCAGGCGAAGAAGCTCGCCGGGATGTTCGTGGAGAACATCAAGAAGTTCGGCGCGGCGGTGAGCCCGGCCATCCTGGCGGCGGGGCCCAAGTAGGGCTGAAGGTGAGAGGTGTAGACGGCGTGGTGAGCCGTGAGTCCTGAGGTGTAAGCGACGGCGGTGCGGGACTTCGGTCTTCGCGCCGCCCGTTTCTTTTGTAGCTTACCGTTGGCCGTCGTCCTCTCTTCGCTCTCCCGTGACAACGATCCGCGATCCACTCTGGAACAACATCCGCGTCGAGGGGCCATACCTGGCCTTGCTCGACTCGCCCGCGTTCCAGCGCCTGCGCTACGTGCGGCAGCTTGGCCTCGCGCACCTCGTGTATCCCGGTGCGACGCACAGCCGGTTCGAACACGCGCTCGGCGCCTACCATCTCGCGCGGCTCACGCTGCGCGTGCTCGACGACGCGGGGCAGCTCGCCGAAGTGAACGAGACTGCGCGCGAGCTCGTCGCGGCCGCCGCATTGCTCCACGACATCGGGCACTACCCGTTCTCGCATGCGCTCGAGGAGATCGGCGTGCCGCACCATGAGGAGGTCGCCGGCCCGCTGATCACCGAGGGCCCGGTGGGGGAGATTCTCCGCACGTCCTTCGGGGTCGATGCGCCCGCGCGCGTGCTCGAACTCATCCGCGGCACGTCCGGCTCCCCGTTGCAGGGTCTCATCTCCGGTTCGATCGACCTCGACAAGACCGACTATCTCAAGCGCGACGCGCTGATGTGTGGCGTCGCGTACGGCGAGATCGACGTGGACCGGCTTCGGCACGCGCTCGTCCTGTTGCGCGATCCTAGCACGGGCCGACTCGGTGTCGGCCTGCGCGAGAAGGGGCTGTCGGCGTTGGAATCGCTGCTCTTCGCCAAGTACCAGATGTACCGCAACGTCTACTGGCAGCACGCGGTACGCTCAGCAACGGCGATGTACAAGCGATTGGTCGAGGACGCATTGCAGTCCGGCGCGCTGCAGGTGGACGCGCTGGCGGGTTACACCGACGAAGGCATCCTGCACGCCCTCGAGCGTCGTGATCCGCCGCCGTTGGTGGCCGCGATCCGCGAACGCCGGCTCTACAAACGTGCGGCGGAGGCCCCGGCCGCAGAACTCGCTGCGCGCACGGACCTCGACCTCGAATGGATCGCCGAGGACCGCACCCGCACCCGCGCGGCGGAAGACACTCTCGCGAAGCGGCACGGACTGAAGAGTGGAGAGCTACTCCTCGATTATCCCCGCAAGGAGCGCATGATCGGGTTGGACCTCCCGTTGCTCACTCGCGATGGCGCCGTCCGGCACCTGAACGACAAGGGGCTCGCCGGTGCGATCAACCTGCCGATCCTCGCCGAGCAGCTGTATCAGTCTGCGCGATGGCTGCGGGTGTTCGTGAAGGGGGAGGGGCGGCTGGAGATGACGGGGGTGCTCGAGGTGCTGGGTTCTGCGTGATCGCCGACGGGCGGTCACCACAGGGGCGCAGGGGTCATAGGGCTCACAGGGAACTGCAACTGCGGGCACCACAAAGGGCACCGAGGGCACAGAGACCGGCAGAGCGGATCTAGGGCGAGACGAACTCACTTGATGAGAAACAAAGAAGGGCGCCGCGACAACCGCGGCGCCCTCTGTCGTTCAACCAAGAAGAAGAAGAAGTCGATCATGCAGAACGCGGAGTTGAACTCAAAAACCTTTGTGTCCCCTGCGTCCCTGTGTTAGCAGTTCGCAGTCAGCAGTCGCGGTTCCTCGGCAGTTCTCTGTGCCCTCTGTGCCCTCTGTGTTGAAAAAAGGCCCCACACACAGAACTAAGGGCCCTTCTTCGCCTTCCCGTGCGCCTCCGCCAGCATCTTCCCTATCCCACGATAGAACTGTGCATCGGACCCTTTCCCTTCCTCCGCCATCGCGAGCGCGCAGCGCTCCAGCGCGTAGAGGATGTTCCCGAGGTAGAGCTCAGCCACCGCGCCGACCGTCTCCGGTTTCTCACTCATCTTCGATGGGATCGATCCCGTCCACCTGGATGACGATCGCCGTGATGTTGTCCAACCCGCCACGTTGATTGGCCTCGGCGATCAATGCGTCAACGATGCGCCCAGGACCCGAACGCGCGAGCAACAGTTGCTGCAGGCGGCGGTCATCCACCATGCCGGTCAGGCCGTCCGACGCGAGCAGGTACGCGTCGCCCACCTTGATCTCGCCCCCGTACAGATCGACTTCCACATCGTCGCTCGCGCCCACGCAGCGTGTGATGACGTTGCTGTACGGATGGTAGCGCGCCTGCTCGGGCGTGAGCAGCCCGGCGTCGACCTGCTCCTGCACGTACGAATGGTCCTTCGTGATCTGCGTGAGCGCGCCGTCGCGGAGCAAGTAGATGCGCGAATCACCGATGTGCCCGATGATGAAACCATCATCCGCCATCATGAGGGCAGAGCAGGTCGTACCCATGCCCTGCTTGTCGACCTCGGCGAGCATGCGCTCGTAGATCGCGCGATTGGCATCCTTGAGCGCGTGTGTCATCGCCGTCGGCACCGTCTCTTGGCGCACGCGAGACAGCGGGAGCAACGCGCGCGAGACGATCTGCACCGCCATCTCGCTCGCGACCTCGCCGGCGGCGTGGCCACCCATGCCGTCCGCGACGATGAACACCCCGCGCTTCGCATCGGCTTCGGCGAAAAAGTTGTCCTCGTTCCCCTGCCGGACCATGCCGACATCCGTGCGCGCACCGACTCGGATCTGCATCGGGTCAGCGCCCCGTGAGGAGGAGGAGGCTCAACAATCCGGCACCAGCGCCGACGATCGAGACGACGAGAGCGATCACGGCTGCACACCCCTTCTTCTGTTCCGGCGCCGCAGCAGCAGGCGCAGCCCCGGCCGACTTGGCCGGCTGCTGTCGCTTGAGTGCGTCGACGTTCACCGCCGCGATCGCGCGTGTCCCGGCCTGTTCGGAGGCCGGCAACGCTGCGGGGCGGAAGGTCATCTTGATGCCACCGAACCGCAGGTCGGGCGCGCCTTCGATGCGCACCTCGCCCTGGACGCGACGCCCACCCACGTACGTGCCGTTCGTGGAGCCCTGATCGACCACGTACCAGCCGTCGGGGCGTTTCTGGATCTTCGCGTGAGAGTCGGAGATCGACTCGTCCTTGATGGCGATGTCGTTGTGCTCCCCGCGGCCGATGTTCGTGAGCGCGGAGTGGAGTTCGAACTTGGTGCCCTTCAGCGGCCCTTCATTGATCACCGCCAGCGTCGCGAGCGCCTGCCGGCCCGGCACGCGCGCCGACGGTGCAGCCGGAGCTGCGGCAACAGGCGCCGGCGTCGGCGCGGTGGGCGGCTCGACGATCGGCGCCGACGGCGGAACCGCCGGTGCCGGAGCGGGCGCAGACTCCACCGGCGGTGCTGGCGGTTTGGGACGGACCGCTGCTGGTACGCCGATCATCGTCGCCGCCAGCGAAGGCACATCAGCGGCACTCTGCGGCGGTGGCGGCGCGACTTTGGCCACATCCGCGTAGAACCGGTACTCCTCAGCTCCCATCTTGATCACGTCCCCGCGGCCCAACAACTGCGTGTCGGCGATCCGAGAGCCGTTCACCCAGACGCCGTTGGTGCTGTGGTCGGTGAGTACGTAGCCGTCGGCCGTGGGCGCGATGCTCGCGTGCTTGCGCGAGATCTCGGTGGAGGCGATCACCACCTCGTTGCCCACCTCGCGCCCGAAGCTCATGCCCGAGTCCGGCACCGGGTACTCGCGGCCATCCACAAGGGACACCAGACGACCTCCGGTGGCGGCCGTCGGCTTCTTGGGGGCGCTCTTGGCGGCCGCAGCGTATTTCGCAACGTCGGCGGCGCTCACGAACTGCGTGCTGCCACCCTTCTGGTCGTCGCCCAAGCGCAGTTCGAACCCGGCGATCTCCACCTTGTCGCCGTGCAGCAGCGGGCTGGGTTCCACCCCGAGCTGGACACCGTTCACCATGACAACAGAGTCCGCCGTGCCTTTGCGGATCGACACTCCCGTCGGTCCGAGCGAGACGATCGCGCGGGAATCAGGGTCGCCGCCGGGGAGCGGGATCGTCGCGCCGGGGAAGGCGCCGATCGTGCTCTCGCCCGCGTCGAGGGGGTATTGCCGGTCCTGCAGCTTCAGGTAGGGCATGAGCAGGGGAAACTACCGGGGTTCAGGGGGGGTCGGCAAGCGCCAACAGTCCTCAGGCGCTCGCCTTTGCGGCAGCGTCCCACTCCCCGGCCTGCAGTCGGAAGAGACGGGCGTACAACCCATTACGGGCCAGGAGCGCCCGATGTGTCCCGCGCTCCCGAACTTCCCCCTGATGCATCACCAGGATCTCAGTCGCGCTCGTGATGGTGCTCAAACGGTGCGCCACGGCGATGGTCGTCCGGCCCCGCATCAGGGTCGTCAGGCCCCGCTGGATCTCGGCCTCGATCTCGCTGTCCACCGCGCTGGTGGCCTCGTCCAGCAAGAGCAGCGCCGGATCGGACGCGATGGCCCGGGCGAACGACAGCAACTGCCGCTCACCTACACTCACGCTGCTTCCCCGCTCCCCCAGCCGCTGGGCGTAGCCGTCGGGGAGCTGCGTGATCACCCGGTCCGCCCCGACGCGCGCCGCCGCCGCCTGCACCTCGGCGTCGGACAGCGGTGCCGACAACCGGATGTTGGTCGCGATATCGCCCGCGAAGAGGAAGATGTCCTGCTGCACATACCCCACCACCTGTCGCAACTCGGCGACCGAGATCTCGCGGATGTCCCGGCCGTCGAGCAGGATGCGCCCGCGCTGCGGCTCATAGAATCGCAGCAGCAGATTCACGATCGTCGTCTTGCCTGCCCCGGTGTGCCCCACCAGCGCGAGCGTCTCACCCGGACGAACCACGAACGACACACCACGCAGCACCCATTGCGTGGAATCCGCTCCGTACGCGAACCAGACATCGTCGAACTCCACCGTCACGCCTTCGCTCGACGGCCGGCGCACCACCGGTTGCGAAGGTTCCGTGCCCTCCGCCGCCGGAGTGTCGAGCAGCCGGAAGATCCGCTCCGAACTGGCCATGGCCTGCTGCAGGGTGTTGTACTTGTCGGAGAGATCCTGCAGCGGTTGATAGAAACGGCGCGCGAGTTGGATGAACGCCGCCACAGTGCCGACCGTGAGGAGCTGGTTCTCCACCCGCGGCGCAGCGGCGACGATCAAGCTCGCCAACGCCACCGAGGTCAGCACTTCGATCGCCGGGAAATAGAGCGCGTACACCGTGATCGACTTGAGATGGGCGTCGAGGTGCGCCTGGTCCAGCGCGGCGAACTGTCCGTGCTCATGCCGTTCGCGACTGAACAACTGCACCACGCGCATCCCCGCGATCCGCTCCTGCAGGAACGCATTGATCCGCGCGATGCGCGTGCGGATCTCGCGATAGGTCTCCCGCACCTTGTCGCGGAAGATCTTCGAGACCCAGAAGATGCCGGGAACCACGAGATACGCCGCGATCGCCATGCGCCAGTCAACGGCGATCATCAGCACGGTAATGGCCGCGAGTGTGAACAGGTCGCCCAGCCCCGCCACCACGCCGGAGGCGAAGAGTTCGTTGAGCGACTCCACGTCCGTGGTCACGCGAGTGACCAGACGGCCCACCGGGTTCTTGTCGAAGAACGAGACCGGCAACCGTTGCAGGTGCGCGAAGAGCTGTCGGCGCAAGTCGTGCATCACGTGCTGGCCCAGCAGACCCGTGAGCAGCGTCTCGAGGTACGCGCAACCCACCTGGGTCACCAGCGCGAGCACCATCACGACGACGGTGTTGCGCACCAGCGTGGCGTCGCTGGCCGGGATCGCGACGTCGATGACGTGCCGCGTGAGCAGCGGTGGAACGAGCTGCAGCGCACCTTCGACCATCAGCACCAGCACGGCACCGAACACCAGCCATCCGTAGGGCCGGACATACGAGAGCAGCCGTCGCGCAAGGCGTCCGTCGAACGCCTTGCCGAGGGCTTCTTCGTCGTGGGAGATCGCGGGGGGCGCTGTCACGGCCGCAAGGTCGCACGTTGCTCGGCTCCGGCGCTACGGGTGGCTGCGACTCAGCACAGAAGAGGCGCGCCGCGGGTCCGAGGCGTGACCGGAACCAGTGTGCCGTCGCCTGCGTAGGTGCTGCGGCGATTAGATTGGTGCATTCGAGTCCCCACTCCCGCCCCTCGCGATGCCGCTGACGCTCGACCCCGCACTGTCCGGCCTGCCCGTCGCCCTCGCAGGCGAGTTCGACCTCGAGCGCGAGCTCGGTCGCGGCGGGATGGGCGTGGTGTTCCTCGCGCGCGACGTGCGGCTCGACCGTCCGGTCGCGCTCAAGGTGCTGCCGCCCGATCTCGGGCAGAACGAGGACGTCCGCGCGCGTTTCCTGCGTGAGGCGCGCACCTCCGGCCAGCTCTCGCACCCCAACATCGTGCCGGTCCACCGCGCCGACGAGCGCGGGGGCTTCGCGTTCTTCGCCATGGGTTTGGTGGACGGCGAGACGCTGGGCCAACGCGTGAAGGATCGCGGTGCACTGCCGCCTGGCGAGGTGGTGCGACATCTGCGTGAAGTCGCGTGGGCGCTGGCCTACGCGCACGCGCGCGGCGTCATCCACCGCGACGTGAAGCCCGAGAACATCATGATCGAGCGCGGCACCAATCGCGCGCTGGTCACGGACTTCGGTATCGCTCGCTCGGAGCGCGCGCCCGGACTGACGTCCGAGGGCCACGTGGTGGGGACCGCGCACTACATGAGTCCAGAGCAGATCCAGGGCGCGGCACTCGACGGCCGTTCTGACCTGTATGCGCTCGGCGTCGTGGGCTTCTACCTGCTCAGCGGACGCCTACCGTTTGAGGGCGATGCCGCCACGGCGATCCTCGTGGCGCATGTCACTCGCCCGGCGCCGAGTCTGCTCAGCGTCGCATCACGGGTGCCCCGACCGCTCGCGGCAGTGATCGATCAATGTCTCGCGAAGGACCCTGCACAGCGCTTCGCCAACGGCGAAGCGCTCGCCGACGCCCTCGGCAAGGCGATGGAGGCGGCCGCCGCCGTACCGGCGCAGGTCAGTGGCGGACACAATGTGCTCTCCGAGGATCAAGCCGCCCTCGTGTGGAAGCGCGCCGCGCAGTTGCAAGCCGAAGCCGCGGCGCGGCTCGAGCGTGAGACGCGGACCAACGCCGCCCGAGCCTTGGGCAGCGATGTCGCCGTCGCGGGCACCACGGTCGCCACGGCAGGCGTCGCACCGACCTCCACCTATCGCGTGCAGGATGTCGAGGCCGCGGCGGTGGAGGCCGGTATCTCGCAGCGTTTCGTCGCCCTGGCGCTCTCCGAACTCCCGCGTGATGCCGCCGACATGTCGGTGGTCGCCGAGGACAGCCTGAGGGAGCGCGTGGGCAAGTCGCTGCTCGGCGAGCTCAAGCGCTCGATCTCCGTCTCGCGAATCGTGCGCTCGCCTGCCCGCGACGTGCTGAAGGCCATCGGGCGGACGTTCCAGGGCCTGCCGTTCCGGATGACGCTGCGCGACCAGATCGGGCCTCACCCGCTCGACGGCGGCATCATGGTGTTCAAGATCCCGGACATGGACGCGTCGGGCCAGCTGGGATACGGCTTCACGTGGCTGCGGTACGGTCTCGGTGCCACTGAGTTGCGCGCGACACTGCGCCCGTTGGATCACGATCGCGGTGCGTGTGAGGTGACCGTCTTCGCCGACTGTCGCCCGGGGCTCGGCGGGAACGTCTGGGGCTACAGCGGCATGAGCTTCGGCTTCACCGCGACGGCCGCATCGCTCGGTGGACTCATCGCGGCCAAGGCGATGGCGCTCACCGGCCTGTTGATCGCCGCGCCCGTGGGGGTGACGGCGTTGGCCGCCGGGGCACTCGCCGTCGCCGGATCGCGCGCGTTCTATCGGTGGGAGGGACGGAAGGCGACCAGTGAACTCGAGGAGTTGCTCCGCAGCATCGACGGCTCGCTGCGTTCGCGCTCCATCTTCGATGACGATCCGCCGCCTCTCGCTCCTCCGCGGCCACCCCGCGACGACCTCTCCTGGATCAGCAGCGTCGGGTGAAAGACCGCATCATCGTCCGCGGGGCGCGGCTCCACAATCTGAAGGACATCGACGTCGAGTTCCCGCGCCGCGCGATCACCGTGGTCACGGGTCCGTCGGGGTCGGGCAAGTCGTCGTTGGCGTTCGACACCATCTACGCCGAAGGGCAGCGCCGCTACGTCGAGTCGCTCTCGGCGTACGCTCGGCAGTTCCTCGAGCGCATGCCCAAGCCGGACGTCGACTCCATCGACGGGCTCTCACCGGCGGTGGCGATCGAACAGAAGAACCCCACGCGCACGTCGCGCTCCACCGTCGGCACGGCGACGGAGATCTACGACTACCTCCGCTTGTTGTGGGCGCGCGTCGGTCACACGGTGTGTCCGAAATGCTCGCGCGAACTCGTGCCCGACTCGGCGGAGCGCGTGGCGACGACCACGCTGCAGGAACCCGACGGCACCCGCGTGCACGTCGGCTTCCCGTTCGCGCGCTCGAGCAAGCTCGTCCACACGCGGATCGTCGAACACCTGCGCGCAAAGGGCTTCGTGCGCGTGATCGTCGACGGTGTCGTGAAGCATCTCGACGAACTCGACGCGGGCAAGCCCAACCTCGCCAAGGCGAAAGACTTGTTCGTCGTCACGGATCGGCTCGTGGTGGGCGAGGGCGTGCGTTCACGCTTGAGTGACGCCCTCGAGACAGCGTTCACCGAAGGCGACGGCGATGCCGTCGTGGTGTTGGAGGACGGAGCGAACAGCGTCGCGTCGGCGAGTGGAACGGAGCGGGCGCCGCGCATCCTCCGCTACACGACGACCTTCCGCTGTCCCAACGACGGTCACGTCGCCCCCACCCCGTCACCCCAGTTGTTCTCGTTCAACAACCCGCGCGGCGCCTGCAGCACCTGCAACGGGTTCGGTGCAACGCTGGAGTTCGACGAAGCGCTCATCGTGCCCTACCCCGACCGCACGCTCAAGGATGGGGCAGTCGATCCGTGGACCGCACCGCGTTATGACACCAAACGCCGCGCGTTGGTGGAGTTCGCGAAGAAAGAAGGCATCCCCGTCGACCGCCCGTGGCGCGAGCTCTCGCGGGCCCAGCAGGAGCGACTCCTGCACGGCAAGGCCAAGGGGTTCGTCGGCATGGTGCCCTTCCTCGTCGCCCTCGAGCCGAAGAAGTACAAGCAGTACATCCGCATCTTCCTGCGGAAGTACCAGACGGCGATGACCTGCGCGAGTTGCGGCGGTACCAAGCTGCAGCAGGACGCGCTCAACGTCCGCATCAACGGTCGCCACATCGCCGAAGTGGCGGCGATGCCGGTCGGCTTGCTCAAGCCGTGGGCGGACTCGCTCACGCTCTCGCAGCAGGAGACGGCGATCGCCGCGCACATCCTGCGTGAGGCGCGCGACCGCATCGCGTTCCTCTGTGAAGTCGGCCTCACGTATCTCTCGCTCGACCGCGCCACACGCACACTCTCAGGCGGCGAGGCGCAACGCATCCTGCTCTCCAACTCGCTGGGCGCGCGACTCGTGGACACGCTCTACGTACTCGACGAACCGAGCATCGGGCTGCATGCGCGCGACCTCGATCGTCTGCTCGCACTGCTCGGGCGCCTCCGCGACGGCGGCAACACCGTGCTCATGGTGGAGCACGACCTCGACGCGATGCGGATGAGCGATTGGATGCTCGAACTCGGTCCGGGCAGTGGCGAGAAGGGCGGCGACCTGGTGTTCAGTGGCCCGACGAGCAAGGCGCACGAGAGCCCGCTCACCGGGCAGTACGTCACCGGGGAGAAGCACATCGCGCTGCCGGCCAAGCGCCGCCGTGCAGGCCCGCAGTGGCTCAAGGTCACCGGCGCACGCGAACACAACCTGCGCGGCGTAGACGCCCGCATCCCGCTCGGCACACTCACCTGCTTCACAGGGGTGAGCGGCTCCGGCAAGAGCACGCTCGTACACGACGTGATCTTCCGGGCACTGGAGCAGAAGCTCACCGGCGAACACAGCGCGCGGCAACACCTGGGCGAGAAGGTGGGCGCGTACGACACGCTCACCGGCTGGGAGGCACTGGGTGAGGTGGTGCTGGTGGACCAGGAGCCCATCGGCCGCTCGCCGCGGTCCAATCCCGTGACCTATGTGAAGGCTTTCGACGAGATCCGGCGGATCTTCTCCGAGGTGCCGCTGGCCCGGCAACGCCGCTACTCGGCGGGGACCTTCTCGTTCAACGTGCCCGGCGGCCGTTGCGAGACCTGCGAAGGTGCCGGCGCGCTCGAGGTGGAGATGGTCTTCATGGCCGACGTCTTCGTGCCCTGCGAGACCTGCGGCGGCTCCCGGTACAAGGCCGAGGTGCTGGACGTGACGTATTTCGGGAAGCGGATCACCGATGTGCTGGAGATGACCGTCGACGAGGCCATCCGGTTCTTCCCCAAGGAGGAAAAGCTCGGGCAGGCGTTATGGCAGATCCAGCAGGTCGGCCTGGGGTACCTGCGGCTTGGTCAGGGGGCGACCACCCTGTCAGGCGGCGAGGCGCAGCGGCTCAAGATCGCCCGGGAACTGGCGTTTGCGGCCAAGAAGGGCGGCCGCAAGCTCTATATCCTGGACGAACCGACCACCGGCCTGCACCTGCGGGACATCGAGGTGCTCTGCGGGGTCCTGGACCGGCTCGTGGAGAACGGCCACACCGTGGTCCTGATCGAGCACAACCTGGACGTGATCAAGCGGGCGGACTGGCTGGTGGACCTGGGGCCCGAAGGGGGCGACGGCGGGGGTCAGGTGATCGCTGAGGGGACCCCCGAGGACGTCGCGAAAGTACCAGAGTCGCACACCGGGCGATTCCTCGCCCCCCTGCTCAAGCGGTAACTTATTCCTGTCGGCTCCCGCAGTTCCCACCCAGAGGATTCCATGGCGACCAAGAAGCGGAAGGTGAAGAAGGCGACGCGCAGAGTGGTGAAGCGCGCGAAGGCAGTGAAGAAGTCCGCTGCGAAGAAGTCTTCGCGCGTCGCCAAGGGCGCGAAGAAGGTCGCGAAGCGCGCAGCGACGAAGGCGAAGTCGGTGAAGAAGGCCGCGGGCAAGAAGCTCGCGACGGCGAAGAAGGCCGCGGGCAAGAAGCTCGCGACAGCGAAGAAGGCCGCGGGCAAAAAGGTCGCGACAGCGAAGAAGGCCGTTGCCAAGAAGGCCGCCGCGGCGAAGACGGCCGTGAAGAGCGTGGTCGCGAAGGTGACGCAGCGTGTCGCGCCGAAGCCCGTCGCGGCCCCCACCCCCGCGCCCAAGCCGGTGCTGACGCTGGTCTCCACGCCGCCGGCACCGCGTCCGCCCGTCGCCCCACCTGCCCCGCCAGCGCCCGTCGCCCCTGTCACACCGCCCGCCCCGAGCTGGATGCCGGCGCCGGGCTCGAATGGGCCGACGGCAATGTAGCTGTGGGCGGTGCGATGTTCGTGACGACGATGCGGGGGCACGGCTCAGAGCCGCGCCCCCGCTTCGTCTTTGCTCACAGCTCACCACTGCCAACTCACATCGCCGTCACTCGTGCCGAATGGCATCGATCGGCGACAACCCCGCCGCCCGCCGCGCCGGATACAGCCCGAAGGTGAGCCCGATCGCCACCGAGAGCCCGGCCACCACGAGGATCGTGCCGGGCGTGATCGCGGCTTCCACCGGAGCCTTCGTCTGCACTCGCATGATCCACGCCGTGAGGAAGGCGATGCCGAGCCCCAGCGCGACGCCGATGGCCGCACCGAAACTCGTGATCGTCACCGATTCGGCGAGGAACTGCACGAGGATGTCGCGGTTGCGGGCGCCCATCGCCTTGCGGATGCCGATCTCGCGCGTGCGTTCGGCGACGGCGGCGAGCAGCACGTTCATGATGCCGATGCCGCCCACGAGCAGAGAGACGCCGGTGATCGCCCCCATCAGCAGCTTGAACACGAGCATGCCGGTGGCGACCTGCTCGACGCGCGCCTGATTGGTCTCCACCTCAGCGCGGTCCTTCCACTTCGCACCGTAGCGGGAGGCGAGCCAGGCCTCGGCTTCCTTGCGCATGCGATCGACTTCTTCGATCGCCGGCGCCACGAAGATGATGTTGGGCGCCCGCATCCCCGTCATCGAGCGCGCGGCGTCGTCGACCGGAACGAAAGCCGTGAGTGGGCTGCGGGCATCGCTGCCGCCCTTCACCACGCCGACCACCCGGTGCGGGTTCCCGTTGAACACCACCGAGGCGCCCAGTGCCTTCTCGGGTGCGAGACTGTCCCGCGCGACCACGCCGGCGGCGCGTGCATTGAGCACCACGACCGCGGTATCGGTGTCAGCGAACGGTGCGCCGACGAGGAACGGCAGTTCGGCGAACGTGAAGTGTGTCGAGAGCACGCCCATCATGCCGAATCCGCGCGGCGCCGCACCGGAGTCGAGTTGCACGAGCGCCGCGCCCATGGTGGTCATGGCGGTCTTCGTCTCACCCTGCACCGCTGCCAGCAGCGACATCGCGTCGGCGCGGGTGAACTGGATGGCGTCAGGCCGACGGACGAACTGGCCGTCGATGTTGGTGGTGGTCTTCGAGGAGACGGAAATGCCGAGCAGGTCCGTGGTCTGCTCGATCTGCTCCCGCGCGAACGCCGCGACGCCATCACCCATAGAGAGCACGGAAACCATCGCCGCCACGCCCATGACCACACCCAGCGTGGAAAGGAGGGTACGGAGTGGATTGGCGCGGAGCGCGTCCAAGCCGACGGTGAGCGAGGAGTGGACGGAGATCGACATGCTGACCGGGAAGGAAGACGACGGATCGGTAATTTTGGTGTACGGGGGTGCCGGATGGGCTGTTTCGCCCGATTTCGGGGCCCGGAAGGGTTGAATGGCCCCCCGCGCCCGGCTACGTTTCTCTGCCTACGGCCGCGTAGCTCAGTTGGTAGAGCAGGTGACTGTTAATCACCGGGTCACAGGTTCGAGTCCTGTCGCGGTCGCTCGATTCGACGCCCTCTTCGCCTCACGGTGAAGGGGGCGTCGCTGTTCCGGCCCACGGAACCACCGGCGCGCAGGCACCGTTTGCCCGGGATGACTACCAGTTCCCTCTCCTCCGCCGGCGCCTTCGTCATCATCGGCGGTTCAGGTGGCATCGGCTCCGCGATCGCCCGCTCCCTCGCCGCCGACGGCGCCCGCGTCGTTCTCGCCGCCCGCTCGCTCGACCGCCTCTATCCGATCGCCGACGCCATCGGTGCGGTCGCACTCGAGGTGGACGCGTCCGACTTCGGTGAGGTGGAAGCGCTGCTCACCGAAGCGCGCGGACGCTACGATCGCGTGGCGGGCGTGGTGAACGCGGTCGGCTCCATCCTGCTCAAGCCCGCCCACCTCACGAGCGAAGTCGAACTCGCCGAGACGATGCGGCTCAACATGCAGACCGCGTTCGCGACCGTGCGTGCGGCAGCGAAGGTCATGACCGACGGCGGCAGCGTGCTGCTCTTCTCGAGCAGCGCGGCCGAAGTGGGGTTGGCGAACCACGAGGCGATCGCCGCCGCCAAGGGCGCAGTCTCCGCCCTCACGCGGTCAGCGGCGGCGACCTACGCCGGCCGCAAACTGCGCGTGAACGCGATCGCCCCCGGGCTCGTCGCCACGCCGCTGTCGTCGCGCATCACCGGCAACGCGAAGTCGCTCGAGCTCTCCACGTCGATGCATCCGGTGGGACGCATCGGCACGGCCGACGACATCGTCGGTCCGGCGCGGTGGTTGCTCGATCCGGCGAACGATTGGGTCACCGGGCAGGTGATCAGCGTGGATGGGGGAATGGCGGCGGTGCGCGCCGCGCGGTGAGACGCCGCGCGGCAAGCCGTCGCCGCGCGCGTATCTTTTCGGTATGCCGACCTACATCGCCTTGCTGCGTGCCGTGAACGTCGGCGGCACCGGCAAACTCCCGATGGCCGAGCTCCGTGGCATGTGCGCAGACCTCGGCTTCACCGACGTCGCGACATACATCCAGTCGGGCAACGTCGTGTTCTCGACCCGACTCGCGGCGGCCAAGGCGAAGGCTGCCCTTGAACGCGCGCTTGCGGTTCGTTTGGGCAAACCATCTGCCGTGATCCTCCGGACCCGAGACGAACTCGAGGCCGTCGAGCGCGCCCGTCCCTTTCCGGATGCCGCCCCGAATCAACTCCTGGTGCTCTTCCTCGATGCAACACCCGACGCCGCGGTACTCAAGACGGTGAAGATCCCGGGCCGCGAAAAGCTGCGCCTGATCGGGCGCGAGCTGTTCATCCACTTCCCCGACGGCATGGGTCAGTCGAAGCTGAAGATCCCGTTCGCGGACCTCGGCACCGGTCGCAATCTCAACACGGTCCGCGCCCTGCTCGCTCTCTCAGGTCAACGCGAGGGTGCCTAGCGATTTGCCGCGATGCGCTTCGCGTGCTATCGTCGCCCACAGGGAAATCCGCCCGCCCCACTATTCCCACGAGGTACCCATGTCCGCCTATCTCCCCCACGCGACGCCCGCGCGACTGCGCTCGCGCGGGCGCGCAACCGCGCTGCTCGTCGCTTTGGCCGCGTTCGCACTGCCGATACGCGTGTCCGCACAATCGAAACCGGGACCCGACCGCCTCACCATCGCGGACTACATGAGTTGGGAGGATGTCAGCAATCCCCAGCTCTCCCCCGACGGAACCAAGATCGTCTTCACCAAGGGCTGGATCGACCAGATGAACGACCGGCGCAAGTCGGCACTCTGGATCATGGACGCCGACGGGTCGCGTCAACGGTTCCTGGTCGAGGGGAGCGGAGCGAAATGGTCACCCGACGGCACGCGGATCGCCTACACCGCCGATGGTGAACCGACCGGTTCGCAGGTCTTCGTCCGGTGGATGGACGCCGAAGGCGCCACCTCGCAGGTCACGCGGGTGGTCGAATCCCCGAGCGGCATCGAGTGGTCCCCCGACAGCAAGATGCTGAGCTTCCAGATGCGGGTGCCCAAGCCGGAGCCGTGGCCGCTCGAGATGCCGCCGGCACCGAAGGGCGCCAAGTGGACCGAAGCACCACGTGTCGTGCAGTCGGTGAAGTACCGCGCCGACCGTCAGGGCTTCCTCCCCGACGGGAACAGCCAGCTGTTCGTCGTCTCGGCCGACGGCGGCGCGCCGCGGCAGGTGACCACGGGCGATTGGGACCACGCCGGCGCGACGTGGATGCCCGATGGCTCGGCGCTCGTCTTCTCCGCGAACCGCGTCCCGGACGCGGCGTACTCGTGGCGGCAGTCCGACATCTACTCGGTGCGCGTCGCCACCGGCGAGATCCGTCGGCTCACGACCCGCAATGGACCTGACGGGAACCCGGTCCCTTCGCCGGACGGCAAGTTCATCGCATACACTGGCTACGACTCCACCGACGCGACGTGGAAGGACGCGGCGCTCTACGTGATGAACGCCGACGGCTCCGATCCGCGCGTGCTCACCGCCGCGCTCGACCGCTCGCCCTCGCAGCTCATGTGGGACGCGAAGTCCACGGGGATCTACTTCCAGGCAGAGGACGCCGGAGCGAAGCAGCTGTACTTCGTGCCGCGCACAGGAGGCCCCAAGGCGCTCACCTCCGGCGCCCACATGCTGCAAGTGTCCGACATGGGCAGCACCGGGATGTTCGTCGGCACCCGCGCCACGGCGGATTCGCCGCCCAACATCGTGAAGTTCGACGCCAAGGCGCCGATGACGATGACCACGCTCACGCGGGTGAACGGCGATCTCCTTGCGGGAAAAAAGCTCGCGACGGTCGAGGAGATCTGGTATCCGTCGGTCGACGGCTTCCGCATCCAAGGCTGGATCGTGAAGCCCGCGGATTTCGATCCGCGCAAGAAGTACCCGCTCATGCTGGAGATCCATGGCGGACCGCACTCGATGTACAACGTCGGGTTCAGCTTCGCACGACAGGATCACGCGTCACATGGCTACGTGATGCTCTATACCAACCCGCGCGGCTCCACCGGCTACGGCTCCGCCTTCGGCAACGCGATCAAGAACGCGTATCCTGGCAAGGACTACGATGACCTGATGGCTGGTGTCGACTCGGTGATCGGCCGCGGCTACATCGACACCAAGAAGATGTACGTCTTCGGTTGCTCCGGCGGCGGTGTGCTCACGAGCTGGATCGTGGGCCATACCAACCGGTTCGCGGCCGCCAGCGCCAACTGCCCGGTCACCAACTGGATGAGCTTCGTCGGCACCACCGACGGCGCGACCTGGTACAAGAACTTCGAAAAGCTCCCCTGGGAGGATCCGACCGAGCACCTCAAGCGCTCGCCGATCATGTACGTGGGCAACGTGAAGACGCCGACCATGTTGATGACCGGCGTGAACGACCTCCGGACGCCGATGGGGCAGACCGAGGAGTACTACGAAGCGCTCAAGGTGCTCAAGGTGCCCACGGCCATGATCCGCTTCAACAACGAATGGCACGGCACGAGCTCCACGCCGTCGAACTTCCTGCGGACTCAGGCGTTCCTGCGCAGCTGGTTCGAGAAGTGGCCGAACAAACCGACGATGTAGTCGGGAACGTCTCCGCCGCTGGATCACCGGGGCCCGCGTCCGACTAGGCGCGGGCCCCGGTGCGTGGTCATATTTCCCGTATGACCGCGTCTGCCAACCCACTCGTCGGCATCATCATGGGCTCGAAGTCCGATTTCGAGCACCTCGCTCCCGCCCTCGAGCTCCTGCAGCATCTCGGCGTCCCGCACGAGGCGAAGGTCGTCTCGGCGCATCGCACGCCCGACTACATGTTCGAATACGCCGCCGCCGCGGAGTCGCGCGGGCTGCTGGTGATCATCGCCGCAGCGGGTGGCGCCGCGCACCTGCCGGGCATGGTCGCCGCGAAGACCCTCGTCCCCGTGCTCGGGGTGCCGATCCCCGCCACCACGCTGAACGGCCTCGACGCGCTGCTCTCGATCGTGCAGATGCCGGCCGGCGTGCCGGTTGGCACCTTGGCGATCGGCAAGCCGGGCGCGACCAACGCCGCGATCCTCGCCGCCGAGATCGTCGGCACACATCGCCCCGAAGTGCGCGAGAAGTTGCGCGCCTGGCGCGCGAGTCGCGCCGCCGACGTCCGTTCACAGACGCTACCATGACCCGGATGCCCGTGCCGCCGGGAGCCACCCTCGGCTTCCTCGGCGGCGGACAACTCGGTCGCATGACCGCGATGGCGGCGCGCACGATGGGCTACGAGGTGCGCGTGCTCGACCCCGAAGCGGATTGTCCGGCACGCCCCGTCGCGAATCACACCATCACCGCAGCATGGGCCGATGCGGCCGCGGCGGCCGAACTCGCGCAAGGCTGTGCCGCGGTGACCCTCGAGATCGAACAGATCCCGCGCCCCTCGCTCGAAGCGGTCGCTGCCATCGCGCCGCTGCATCCGGGCGTGGATGCCGTGTACGTGGTGCAGGAGCGTGCTCGGCAGAAGGAGTGGCTCGCCGCCAACGGTTTCCCGCTTGGCCCGTTCCGCACGGTGCGACACTCCACCACCACCGCGGATGCCGTCGCGACGCTCGGACCCTCCATCGTGAAGAGTGCGATGGGCGGCTATGACGGGCGCGGTCAGGTGCGCGTGAAGACCCCCGACGAAGGCCGCGCGGCGTTCGAGACTCTGCGTGCGGCGGTCTGCGTGGTCGAAGCGTTCCTCGATATCGCCACCGAGATCAGCGTGCTCGTCGCGCGCCGCAGCGACGGCGTAGCGGTGGCGTACCCCACTTCACGCAACCATCACACCGATGGCGTGCTGACCTGGGCCGTCACGCCCTCGGGCGTGAGCGCAGAGATGGAGGTGAAGGCGCAGGCGTTGGCGCTCGGGATCGCTGAGAAACTCGGCATCGTAGGACTGCTCGCGACGGAGATGTTCATCCTGCGTGACGGGACGCTCCTCGTGAACGAACTCGCCCCGCGCCCGCACAACACGTATCACCACTCCGAGCGCGCGCATCCGACGAGTCAGTTCGAGCAATTGGTGCGTGCGATCTGTCAGCTCCCGCTCGGCGCGGTGGACGTCGTCCGGCCCGGTGCGATCCACAATCTGCTCGGTGATCTCTGGAGCGGTCGTGAGCCGGATTTCACCAAGGCACTGGCGGTGCCGGGTGTGCGGGTACATCTGTATGGCAAGAAACTCGCGCGCCCGGGACGGAAGATGGGCCATCTCTCCGCCGATGGCGCGACCCCCGACGAAGCGCTCCGACGCGTGCAGCAGGCGTACGCCGCACTCGCGGACTGAGGAGAGCACGATGACGAAACGGACCCCGAAGTTCCGCGAGCTCACCCCGGCCGAATGCACGGCGATGCTCGACGCGCACCACGTGGGCCGCCTCGCCTTCACGTACAAGGACCGCGTCGACATCGAGCCGATCCACTACGTCCACGACAACGGTTGGCTCTATTGCCGGACGACCGCCGGCACGAAACTCGAGATCGTCACGCACAATCGCTGGGTGGCCTTCGAAATCGACCAGGTCCGCGATGTGTTCGAGTGGGACTCCGTCGTGGTCAAGGGCGGGCTCTATCTGCTTCGCCGCGAAGGCAGTGAGAAGGAGATGGAAACCTACGACCACGGACTGAAGGTCATCCGGCGGCTCGTCCCGACCGCACTGACCAACGCGGACCCCACCCCCGAGCGCGCTCTCCTCTTCCGCATCCACATCGATGAGATGACCGGGCGGGGCGCTGGCTGACGTCAGGTGGGAGGTGTGAGAGGGTAGGAGGCCGCCTGTCGAGGTGGCCTTTGTTGTTTGTGTGGACGCCGCTCGCCCCTCCCGCATCGTCGTTACTCACAACTCACAACTCACAACTCACAACTCACAACTCACAGCTTTCGTCCATACCTCCGCAACACTTCCCGTACTCTATCCAGCGGGATCGCCTCCACCGTCCTCCCGTTCCCCGACATCGTCGTCGCCTGGAACATCGAGTTGTAGATCGCCTCCTCCACGGCTTCGACCGTCGCCTGGAACAGCGCCGTCATCTGCTCGTTGCTGAGCTCGACGTTGGTCTGACGCGTGGCACGCACGTCCCGGCGGACGGACTCGGCGGAGGAGAACGCGAGCGCGTAGTCGCCGCTGCCGTTCGACGCGGAGCTGCCGGTGCGACCGAGTCCCATCATCGCGCGGGCGGCGACGCGACCGAGGTTGCGTTCGGTTGCGGGCGCGTCGGTGGCGATGATGATGATGATCGATCCGTCGCCGTTGCCACCAGCGTCGAGTGGGGCGCCTGCTGCATCACCGCTCACCGCACCGCGGAACGCGTATTGGCCGAGCTCCTTGCCCACTGGCACGCCATCGACCTGCAGCACACCGCCGAAGTTCGACTGTACGAGCACACCGAGTCTCCAGCCGCCGAGCGAGGCCGGCAGTACACGAGACGAGGTGCCGATGCCGCCCTTCCATCCGAACGCGACCGTTCCCGTCCCCGCCCCGACGCTGCCTTCAGCCACGGGACCAGTGGTCGCCGTCTCGAGTGCGCGACGCACCGCGTCGGCGGTGATCGGTCGCGCGCGGATGTCGTTGAGACCGCCGTCGTTCGTCTCGCCCACCACGGGGTTGATGGAGCGCACGGACTCCATGCCCGGTTGGTCCAGCATCCACGCGGCCATCGCGTCGGCGGCCTTCCACACGCAAAGTGTGCAGGTGAGGAGGATAGGCGTCTCGAGTTCACCGAGTTCCGCGAGCTGTGTGCTGCCCGCGAACTTGCCGAAGCCGTTACCCACGTGCAGCGCCGCGGGCACCCGCGAGAGATACGCGTTGTCGCCGTGCGGCAGGACCGCCGTGACGCCGGTCCGGACGGTGCTGCCCTCGACGAGTGTGACCTGCCCGACGCGGACTCCCGCCACGTCCGTGATCGCGTTGAGCGGTCCCGGCGCGAACACCCCGGGGGCGACGCCGAGATCGCGAGCCCGGGCGCGAGGAGCCGCGGTGGTCGTCTGTGCGTCAGCACCAGCAGCCGCGCAAGCAAGGACAAGTGCCGCCGACCGCAGCGGTCGTGAATGAGGGCGGATGATGGGCATAGCGCTTATCTTACCTCCGTGCCACTCGTCCCGCTTTTCGGCCATGAAACGCTCCGTGCACGCTTCGCCGAACAGGTGAAGCGTGACGCGCTGCCGTCGAGCATCCTGCTCCAAGGCCCGGCGGGCATCGGCAAGCAGCGGCTCGCGCTCTGGCTCGGCCAGTACCTGCTCTGCGAGGCAGCCGACCGCCCCTGTGGCCTCTGTCAGCAGTGCCGCTACTCGTTCGAGCTGCAGCATCCTGATCTCCGCTGGTTCTTCCCGCGCCCGCGCATCACAGGGTCGGACATTACCACTGACGAAGTGCAGGAGGAGTACGATGCCGCCATTCGCGAACGCGTCGAAGCGCACGGACTCTATGCGCGTCCCGACGGCTCAGCCGGCATCTATCTCTATGTGACGCGCTTGCTGTTGCAGCTCTCGTCCAAGTCCCCGGCGATGGCGAAGCGCAAGGTGTTCATCGTCGGCGATGCGGAGCGCATGGTTCCGCAAGCCGCGTCGCCCGAGGGGGCGAATGCGTTCCTCAAGCTGCTCGAGGAGCCCGCGCCAGGGACGACCTACATCCTCACGTCGAGCGAGTCGGGCGCGCTGTTGCCCACGATCCGCTCGCGTGTGGTCGCGTTCCGCGTGGCCCCGCTTGCCGAGCAGGCGGTGCGAAAGTTCGTCGCCGATGATTTCGTGCGCGCCGTGGTACCCAATGAGTCGGCGGGCGACCTCCTGAAGCTGTCCGCAGGGGCACCCGGGATGTTGATCGGCGGGAGTGATCGTTCCGCCGCGATGGAGCGCGCGCGACGCCTCCTCACCGCCGCTGACCAGGGCCGCGAGCAGGCGCTGCGCGCGGCCTTCACCTCGGGCTCCGGCAAGGCGCGTGGCGCCTTCACCGATGTGCTCGACGCGATCACCGTCCTGCTGCACGAACGCGCGCGCAGTGCCGCCGAACGCGGTGACGAACGCGCCGCGCGTCACGCGGTGCGCGCAGTCCCGGCTGTGGAAGAAGCCAAACGCGCCGCCGAAGGCAACGCCAACCCGCAGCTGGTCACGGCCAAGCTGCTCGACGACCTCGCGAGGGCCTGATGGCCACCAAGCGCACACTCTCCCACGTGGACCGCGGTGGCAAGGCGTCTATGGTGGACGTCTCGCCCAAGCAGCCCACCGCTCGGATGGCCCGCGCCGAGGGCCGCATCGTGATGAGCGCCGACGCGTTCAAGGCGGTGCGTGAGAATACGCTCGCAAAGGGTGACGTCCTCGGCGTCGCGCGCGTGGCCGGCGTGATGGCGGCCAAGCGCACACCGGACTTGATCCCCCTCTGCCATCCCCTCGCGCTCGATGATGTGCAGGTCCGCTTCGATCTCGAGCCTGCGACACACAGCATCCGCTGTGAGACCGAGGTGCGCCTCACCGGCGTGACCGGCGTCGAGATGGAAGCGCTCACGGCGGTGTCGGTCGCGCTGCTCACGGTCTACGACATGGCCAAGAGCGCCGACAAGACCATGCGGATCGATGGGGTGCGGTTGCTCGAGAAGCGTGGTGGGAAGACGGCCTTCGAGGTGTGAGGTGCTAGGCGTGGACCCACCTCACACCTTCCACGTTCGAACTCACCTCACTCTGAGCTTCTGCCCCACCCGGATCCGATCGCTCTTCAACCCATTCATGCGTTTGATCGCCGCCACGCTGGTCCCGTTGCGCTTCGCGATCACGCTCAACGATTCGCCCTTCTTCACGACATGCCTGCCGCTCGCTGAAGTGCCGTAGCGCTCGATCTTCGGGTCGGGCACGTCGCGCGCGGCGCGGACGACGTCCACGCGCGGGACCAGGATGCGCTGCCCGGCCGTGAGGTTGCCGTTCTTGAGGCGCGTCGCCTGCGGGTTGTACGCATTGATCTGCTTCGCCGTCAGACCGTTCGCCTTGGCGATCTTCGTCATGTAGTCGCCGGACTTCGTCACCACCCGCTTCACGGCGCTGCGCTCGGCCTCGGGCAGCTCGGCGAAGCGCGCGGGGAAGTCGGCGGCCGTACCCAACGGCACGCGGAGATACACGCTTGCGCCCACCGGCGGTGTCATGCCGCGGAGCACGTGCGGGTTGTAGTCCATTACCGTGTCGAGCGGCACGTCGAGCGCCTTGGCGACCGCCGCGAGCGGTGTCGCCGCCGGGACGAGCACCGAGTCCCACGCGAACGGCTCCACCTGCGCGATCGTCACGCCGTAGCGTGCGGGTTCCTTTCCGACGAGCGCGGCGGCGATGAGTTTCGGCACATAGTCGGCCGTTTCCGCGCGCAACGCCTTCTCGTCGGCGAGGGCGAAGAACAAGTCCTCACCTTCCACCCCTTCGAGTTGGCTCGCGTGTTTCGCGAGTCCCCGCGATACGCGTCCCGAACCACCGTTGTACGCCGCCGCAGCCAGGTACATCGAGCCGAAACTGTCCCGCAGCTCCACCAGATGCGCCACCGCGCCGTCGGTAGCACGCACCGGATCGCGACGCTCGTCCATCCACCAGTCGACGCGGAGCCCGACACCCTTCGCCGTGGTCGTCATGAACTGCCACATCCCCACCGCGGCCGCGCGCGAGTACGCGTGCGGATCGTACCAGCTCTCGATGAGCGGCAGATAGATCATGTCCTCCGGCAACCCGGCGGAGCGCAGTTTGGCGTGGATCATCGGTGCGTAGCGCGTCTGGCGCGCGAGCGCGACCTCGAACGTCGGGCGCATCGGCCCACTGAAACGCGAGACGAAGTAGGCGACGCGGGCGTTCGTTTCGTACGGCGCGACTTCGATGTCCCAAGCCGGCGGGACAGGCGCGGACTCCACGGCCGGCAATGCGATGTCATCGGCCGCCTCGATGGCGACCGCCGCGGGTTCAACCGGCGGGGCCACCTCGAAGACCGGTTCGGCCACTACCGCCGCGGCGGGCGTCGGCGACACGGCGGGTACCACCGCCGTCACTGGTGCCGGCGTGCGGCCACCCCGGAAAGGCAGGGATCCGAAGCCTCCACAAGCCGTCATCGCAAGCGACGCGAAGACCACACCGAACATCAGACGCGTTCCAGCCACGCACTCCCCCTGTACCATGGGTCAGCCCGCCGGGCGTATATTCGGCCCATGCGAGTCCTCAAACTATCGCTCATCGCCGTCGCCGTCGCAGCTTGTGGTTCGACACAAATCGCCGCCCCACAGTTCCCTCGGACCGTCACCCTCGAGCGCGCCCTGCGGGACAGGATCGCCCAGGTCCCTGGCGCCCAAGTGGGCCTGTGGTTCGAGGACTTCGCCACCGGCGACACACTGGGTATCGGCGACACCGTGAGCTTCCACGCCGCGAGCACCATGAAGGTGCCCGTGATGTTCGAGCTGTACCGCCAGGTCGACGCCGGGACCCTCGACCTCGAGACCCGCATCCCGCTCCAGAACCGCTTCCTTTCGATCGTCGACCGCTCACCCTACAGTCTTGAGCCAAGTGACGATTCCGACAGCAGCCTCTACAACCTGGTCGGGTCCCAAGTCTCGTTTCGCGAACTCAACGAACGGATGATCGTCCGGTCCAGCAATCTTGCGACGAACGTCCTGATCGAACGACTCGATGCTACGCGCGTGACATCCTTCGCCCGCAGCCTCGGAGGTGCGGGCGTGATCGTCAGACGTGGGGTCGAGGACATCCCGGCGTTCCGCGCCGGCCTCAACAACACGACGACTGCGCGGGGACTTGGGAAACTCATGGCCGCGCTTGAACGCGGCCAGGTCGCCTCGCCCTCGGCTACTGCCGCGATGCGTGCGACGTTGATGCGGCAGGAGTTCAACGACGAGATCCCGGCAGGACTCCCGCCAGGTACGCGAGTGGCGCACAAGACCGGGTGGATCACCGCGACCACACACGACGCCGCGATCGTCTATCCGCCCGGACGCCCGCCCTTTGTGCTGGTCATCTTGACGCGCGCGATCCCGGACCGCGCCACCGCCCAACGCCTCATGGCGGATTGCGCGCGTCTCATTTGGAGCGCCTACGTGCGCGACTAGGCCAGTCGGCGCAACGCAGCGGGAGCTGCGGCCTCGGCTGCGGGCGGTTTCGACGAGCCTTCAACCACCGATTGGTAGTCGCTCAACAATCGATCCCACACCGCGTCCCATCCGCGCAACTTCGCCGCAGACACGGCAGACTGCTGCAATCGGCTTCTTTTCCGGGGGTCGTCGATGAGCCGGTTCACACACGCGGCGAGCGCCTTCGGATCTCCTGTGGGGCACGTAAGCGCCGTACCCTCGTGTGCGAACTCCGTCGTCGGCCCTGCGTCGGGAGTGATCACAGCGAGCCCCGACGCCATCGCCTCCAACACCACGTTGCCGAACGTCTCGGTGGCCGAGGGGAACACGAAGATGTCCGCCGAGGCGTAGAACGCCGAGAGCGCGTCGCCCGCGAGGGAGCCGGCGAACCAAGTGCCGTCGGGTGCCATCGCGCGACACCGGGCTTCGTCCGGCCCATCCCCCGCGAGCACGAAGCGCACGCTGCGGCCGCGGAGCGCGAGCACCTGCCGCATCGCCTCGATGGCCGTGTGCACTCCCTTCTCGGGCGCGAGTCGCCCCACGTAGGCGACCACCACCGTCTCCGGCGACGCCCCCATGAGCTGCCGCATCTCGGCCGACCGAAAGCGCGGCGAAAAGCGCGAGGTCTCGACCCCCCGGGTCCAGATGCGCACATCGTGGAATCGCTGCTGCTCGAGTTCGCTCCGCACCGCCTCCGACGGTGCGAACGTCACCCGTCCGCTGTTGTGGAACCACCGCAGGTACGGCCACGCGATGCCGTCGAGCGCACTCAGGTGATAGTGCTTGAGGTACGCACTGAACGATGTGTGGTACGACGTCACCAACGGCAGGCCGAGCTGTCGCGCGGCGCGACGGCCGGTGAGCCCCACCCCGAAGGGCGTCGTGGCGTGCACGAGCGTGGGGCGCCAGCGCGAGAGCCGCTCCACCGCGCGACGGACCGATGGCGCGGCGATGCGCAGTTGCGGATACGCCCAGAACGGGATGCTGCGTGCGCGCGAGATGCGGGCGTCCCACGCAACATCCGGAACATCCACCGTCTCCACATGTACGGCTCCACCGCGGTGCTCGACCGCATGTACGAGGCGCTCCAACGTCCGCGCGACACCGTTGACCTGCGGCGTGTACGTGTCGGTGAACAACGCGAGGCGCAGCACGCGGTCCCTAGAAGAGGGAGCGCACGAGCAGCACGGTCGCGACTGCGATGGTCTGCCCCGCGAGAACGTCACCGGGATAGTGCACCCCGAGCCGGACACGCGAGATGCCGGTGAGCGTCGCGATGCCGATCAACGGCGCGGCGAGCGAAGGGAAGGCCAGGCTGTAGATGAATGCCACCGTGAGCGCCGCCGAAGAATGCCCTGACGGGAACGAGAACTGATCCGGCGCGGTAACGCGCAAGGCACTCTCCGGTACCGCCGGACGCTCGCGCAACACCGAGCGCTTCATAAGGTGGACGATCCCGTGCGAGATCGCCAGCGCGACGCAGGCCTGCGCCGCCGCGGCGCGCACGGTCCCCTCGCCGAACAGGAACGGCAGCAGCGCGCTGAGGATCGTCACCCGCGCTCCCCCGGCATGCGTGAGCACATGCCAGAAGCGTGCGTGGCGCGCCGGCGCCGTGGCATCGAGTACCCAGCGCACGAACAGAGCGCGATCACGCGCGTCGAGCAGGGCGATCAGCCGGAGATTGGTCATCGGGTCAGGCCGCGACGCGGCTCGGCAGTCCGAGCGCCGTTGTCAACGCCACGCCCGGATAACTCTCCGGCTGCGGCACCCCGAGGGCCGCGAGCACCGTCGGGGGCACATCGAGCAACGACGTGCCAGCGGGCAGCGCGTCGCGCCGGACCGCACCGCCCGCCAGGATCACGGGGATGGTGCGGTCGAGGGGGTGCGCGCTGTTGTGATGATCGTGGCGTGCGCCGCCACCCCCGTGGTCGGCCAGTGCGATGATCAGCGTGGACGGGTCGTCGGTGCGCACTTCCGCGACCACGCGCCCCAACGCCGCATCCATGTCGCGTGCGGCGGCCGCGTATGCATCCGACATCCATCCCCGCTGATGTCCGATCCGGTCGGCGTCCGGGAAGTGCAGCAGGATGAGTCCCTGTCGCTGCGTGCGTAACGTTGGCTCTGCGACCGTCACGATATCCTGCGCCCCCCGGCCCGCGAAACGCGCCTTCGTCCCCACGTGCGCGGCGATGCGGTGGCCGATCGGGAAGAACATCATCGGCAGTCGCGCGAGGAACGCGGTGGACGGCAATCCGTGCTCGGCGAGCACGCGCGGGAGCGGGTGCAGCGGGCCGGACGCGCGCGGGATATGGAAGCGATCGCCCTGCAATCCGTGGCGCTCGGGCGAGGCGCCGGTGAGCAGCGAAGCCATCGCGCATGCGGTCACACTGGGACTGACCGTGCGACCTAACATCGTGCTCGCGCCTTGGCGAGCCAGCGCCGCGGTGTGCACGAGATCGAATCGCGGGATCGCGTCAGGACGGAGTCCATCGAGCACGACCAGGACGACGCGGCGGATCGGCGGAGTCGGAAGCATTGGCTCGGGCGGGAGTGAGAGAACGGCGCTGCTCTCCTTCACGACGAGCAAGCTCGGCTCATCTCGTTGCGGCCCAACGACGGTGCGGTATCTCTCGCGTAACATCGCACGGCCGTGTGGTCCACCGGGCATCACACAAGCGTGACCGGTCCGTCATGTGACGTTGACCGGACGCCGACAGATTGTTCGGATGCGTCTCCTGTTTTGCACCGATAGTTATCCGCCGCAGGTCAACGGCGTGAGTGTCGTCACCGCACTGAGCGTCGACGGGCTGCGCGCACGTGGATGGGACTGCGAGGTCGTGGCGCCGCGGTATCCCGCGAATGCCGCCGGCGGCCAGGGCGTGAGAGCGGCCGATCCGCGCGTCACCGGTCTGCCGTCCGCACCGCTGCCGTGTTACCCGGAGATCCGACTCGCCCTCCCGCGCCGCGATGTCGTTCGCAGGCTGGTCGATCGCTTCCAGCCGGACCTCATCCATGCCTCGACCGAGTTCCTCATCGGGCGACTTGGCGCATGGATCGGCGAACGGCGGGGGATTCCGCTCTGCACCTCATACCACACCGATTTCGCCAAATACACCGACGCCTACGGAGTGGGGTTCCTGCGCCAGACCGTTCGGGCCTCCATCGCACGCTTCCATGCACGAGCGCAGCGCATCTACACGCCATCCGAGAGTGCGAAGGCCGACCTTCGCGCCCTTGGCCTCAGTGATGTCGAAGTGTGGGGACGCGGTGTCGATACGGCCGTGTTCAATCCCGGCCGGCGCTCGTTGGCCACGCGCGAGCGCATCCACGTGGGACATGGGTTCACGTTCCTGTACGTCGGTCGCCTTGCTCCGGAGAAACATGTGCCGTTGCTCCTCGAGGCGTTCACGTCGCTGGCGCGGTCGTTGCCAGACGGCGCGGTGCGGCTGATCGTGGCCGGCGCCGGACCCAGCACCGCCGAGCTGCGCGAACGGGCGGGGCCCAACGTGAGTTTCCTCGGAACACTCGACCGCCAGCGCGAGCTGCCGGCGCTCTACGCCAGCGCCGACGCCTTCGTGTTCGCCTCCACGACCGAGACCTTGGGCCTGGTCGTGCTCGAGGCCATGGCCTCGGGCCTGCCGGTTGTCGCCACGCCAGCCGGCGGCGTCGCCGAACTCCTGCGCGACGAACAGAACGGACTCGCATTCGCCCCGGGTGACGTTGCCACCTGCGCGGCGCAGATGCGACGTCTCGTCGAGGATCGCGCCTTGACCTGCCGCCTCCGCGAGGGCGCCCTCACGACGGCGCGCACGTTTTCGTGGGCGGCCGAACTCGACCGACTCGACGAGAGCTATCGCGAGGTACTCACGCGGCCACGCGCACGGTGAAGCGGAACGTGCTGCCCTTCCCCACTTCCGAATCAGCCCACAGCCGCCCGCCCAGCGCTTCGATGATGCCACGCGCGATTGCGAGTCCCAGACCCGTGCCGCCCTTCGGCGCGTTGCCGCGCACGGTCCAGTAGCGCTCGAAGATCAACGGCATCGCGGACGCCGGGATGCCGCTCCCGGTATCCGCCACCGCGATCTCCACCTCCTCGCCGACACGCGACGCCCGCAACGTGATGGTCCCGCCCCGCTCGGTGTAGCGCAGGGCATTGCCGATGAGATTCGAGAGCACCTGCACGAGTCGCTCGGCATCGCCGACCACTGGCGGCAGCGCCGCCGACGCCTCCATGCGAAGCGTCACGCCGCGGTCATCCGCCTCCTGCTGGAACAGCGACACCGCGCGCTCCATGATCGGTGCGATCGCTTCGTTCCGACGTTCCACCGAGAGTCGACCCACTTCGATGTTCGCCACGTCGAGCAGATCGCGGATCATGCGCTGCGTGAGGTCCTGGCTCTGCAGGATGTTCGTCACGAGGGCGCGCCGGTCCCCATCCTCCGACGGCAACGAGGACATCAGCGCGCGTGCACTCATGCCGATCGCCGAGATGGGATTGCGGAGGTCGTGCGACACGACGCCCAAGGCGTGGTCGCGGGCATGAGTCGCCTGCCGCGCCGTCGCGTAGAGGCGCGCGTTGTCGAGCGCGAACGCCGCGCGCAGTGCGAGCTCCTCCGCGACCGCATGCTCTGCAGCGGTACACGGGGGACGCCCCGCACGCCGATAGATCTGCAGCACACCCAACACGTGCTCGCGTGCGACCAACGGCAGCAGGATCAGCGATCGCATCTGGAGCGCCCGCACCCGCTCGAACTCCTCAAGATCGGCCGTGCGCGCTTCGAGCCAGTCGTCGGTGATCTCCGGCACCACCTCCAGGCGGCCGAGACGGAGCACGTCCACGACGCGCGACGGCGAATCCAGATCGAGCCGCCGCTCTCCGACCGCGCGCAACGCGGCGGCGTGCGCGGGGTCCGTCGAGGTCGACACCAGACGATGGAACTCGCCGGAACTGCCCATCACGTCGAGGACGGCACCGTCCGCCAACCACGGGATCGGCAGCTGCACGATCGATCGCTCCGTCTCGTCCACCTCGAGCGTCTCGCCGAGCACCGCGACCGCTGCGGTGAGGTGCCGGCGCGCATCCTCGCGCACCATCCGTTCCGTCACATCACGCAGCAACACCGTGAAGACCTGCTTCCCGTCGACCGTGGAGAGCTTGGAGATGGAGGCCTCGGCCCGAAACTCCGTGCCGTCCTTGTTCAGACCGAAGATCTCGCGGCGGTCGGCCATCTGCCGTGCGGTGTCCGGCGCCTGACCGAATCCTCGGAGGTGCCGGTCGTGCCCACCACGGTAGCGCTCAGGCATCAACTTCCCGAGGTGCTCGCCGATCATCTCGCTCGCCGCGTAGCCGAAGATCCGCTCGGCGCCGCGATTGAAGTGCAGGATGCGCTGCTGCTCGTCCACCGAGATGATCGCATCGGCCGCGATCTCCAGGATACCGGCGAACTTCGCCTCCGACGACCGCACCGCGATCTCGTCGCGAGTACGTCGGCTGAGGTCATCCTGCAGACTCGCATACGCGAACCAGGCCAGCACACAGCCGAGGAGGAGCATCACCGCGAGGAGCGCCTGCACCGTGCGCAGTTCCACCGTGGACCCTGCGGCCTCTGCGACGCGGTCGGTCCACACGATCGCGATGGTCCCGATGATCAGCAGCGAGACCACACCGCTGATGACGACGAGGCGGAGCTTGGTCGAGGTCGAGATCATGATGGTGCGCAAGATGGCGAAAAGCCGTAAGGCGGGGAACCCCGTTCGGGATCCACCGCCTTCTTCGGAACACTCGACTGCGTGGACGCGCGCGAAGAACCGGCTTACGCGTGCAGGAGCCCGAGTCGGAGCGCGAACTGGACGTATTCGTGGCGATGCGACAGCCCGAGCTTGTCCTGGATCCGCTGTTTGTAAGTGTCGACGGTCTTCGGCGAGATGAAGAGTCGCTCTCCGATCTCCGGCGCCGAGTACCCCTGCGCAGTGAGTCGCAGGACATCGCGCTCGCGCTCCGTGAGTCGCTCATAGCGCGAACGATCCTCGGCCATCGGATCCTTGCGCTGGTAGCCCTTGGCGAGGATGCGCGCCGCCTCCGCGCGCACGAAGATGTCGCCGCGCGCCACCGTACGGACCGCGTCGAGGAGTTCGCGATCGGCAGCGGTCTTCGGCAGGAACCCCGAAGCTCCGGCCTCGAGCATCGGCACGAGGTAGTCCTCCTCGGGATGCATCGTGAGGATGAGCACCTTCGACGGAATGCCCTTCTCGATCAGCATCTTGGTCGCCTGTCCACCATCGACTTCGCCGATGGAGAGGTCCATGATGACGACCTGCGGCTTGAGGCGTTCCGCCAACGCCACCGCCTCCGGGCCACTGGATGCCTCGCCGACTACCAACATGTCCTTCGCAGCGCCCAGCACGGCCTTGAGGCCGGCTCGGACGACGGCATGGTCGTCGGCAAGAATCACGCGGATGAGGTCGTCGCTCATATGAAGAAGGCTACCGCCACGGGGATTCCCCGACAGTAAGGAGTCACAGGAAACTTACTCAGGGAATCCCTTACTACTTCCGGATCCGGTGCTAGTGGTCGTGGTGGCCCCCGATCATGTTGCCGTCCTTGTCATGCTTCATCACGGCGCCACGTGGCATGGAAGGCGTGGGCAGCGGCGGCAGGAAGCCCACGGAGGGGCCGCCCTGGTTCTCGATGCCCATCGCAAGCGACATCTTCCGCCACCCTGCGACGGTCATGACCTCGGTGGTGTCGTCGCGGTAGGCAGCCGCCGCCTTGAGGATCAGCGCCCGTTTGCCACCCCGCGGCACCTCGGGGTTCGCGAGGATATCCGAGATCACGTCGTGCATCGAGTGGAGATTGTCGAACACGATCGCGAGTGTGGGCCAGCGCTCGGCGAACGTGGGCGCGATTGCGGCGGTCATCGGCATCACCGTGGGGTATCCGTCAGGTGCCCCGGGCAACATCTGCCGGAATCGTGCGACCGTCCCCGCCACCAACGCCTGCCGCTCCGCGCTCGTCTTCCCCACCACCAGCGGCTCATAGAGTCCCACCTGGAGCCAGTGATACGCCCAGATGAGTCCGTTGAACTTGGGATACCGTTTGCGGAACGCGAGGGAGTACGGCTGCTCTTGCATCAGCGACATGTTCTTCGGCCGCGCGCTGAATGCGAGATCGCGGCGCGTGAAGTAATAGCGCTCGAGCCGAGCCAACTCGGCGCTCTTCGCCGCAGCGGAGAGACGTTCGTCGGCCAGCACGTCGTACACCTGGCGATGGAGCAGATGCGCCCACTCGAACATCGCCTTGGCCTCCGGCGCGAGGCGCGCGTACAGCGGCTCGATCGCCTCTTCCACCAGCGGGAGCTTGGGCGGGTGATTGAGCACCTGGGTGGTGAGGAACCCGTACTCGCGCTCCTCGAGCAACGATGCCGGCGCGTCAGGTCGCGTCCACAGCTTCTCGTAGAGGATCGCGTGACCGTAGTCGAATGCGTTGAACAACCGATCGGCCGCCGGGTAGTCGCGCCGGAACACGAAGTTGTGCTCGGCGGGCATGTAGAACTGGTCGTAGACTCGCGACCACTGCGCCTGCACGCGCAGCGGGAGGGCCAGCACACAGAGCCACAGGAGTCGTTTCATCGGGCCTCCCCGCGCGACGGCATCGCGAACGCATATGCGGCGCCTGCGGTCACAGTCCACTGTGATTCTCCGGCGCTCAACGTCCGTCGCACACCCAGATCACCGGCGAGGCGCGGGTTGAGCTGATGCCGGACGCCCACACCCGCCTGCCATGCGACGCGCTGATCCGACCCCGGGGCGACCGCGGCGCGGGCGACATCGCGTGCGACGAGCTCCGCGCCCACGAGCAGCGAGCGCAACACGAACGTGCGATCGACCGCCAGTCCCGCGGACCACTGCGGGTCGAGCGCGTCATCCGAGGTACCGAGGCGCGAGCTCCCGTTGAGATGCATCCGTCCCCACGCGAACGTGCGCGTGGCGAGGGCACGCAGCACACCGGTGGCGCGTTCGGGGCCGGCGCCGCCGGCGGGCAGATGCACACCTGCACCCAGCGCGAACGCGGGCAGTGACATCGTCTCAGCGTTGAGCGCGTGCAGCACCTCCACTTCGATTCCAGCGAGCGCACTGCTCGTGCCGGACGCTGGCGTCTCCGTCGTGGAGACGGGCAACGCCAGCTCCAGCTGGGTGCGTGGCGCGAGGCCCCACGCGAGCTCCGGTGCGACGGTCCAGGCGGTGACACCCCGGGACACACGCGTGCGCGTGAGCGGAGCGAGCTGCAGTTCCAACGCGCGCCGTTCGACGACCAGTGCATCCTCGGTCTCGAGCGGTCGGCCGCGGTCGGTGTTGTAGAAGTCGGTCTGCGCGCACGCCGGGGCGGCGACGAGCGCGGAGCTTGCGATCAGACAGGAGGCGCTGAGCAACGCCCCGAACGAGGGTCGAGCCATGGGATCATCCGAGTAGGGTCGCGCACGGGCCAGCGCGGAATGCGCGGGCAGGTGACGACAGCCGTGTTGTGGAGCGGATGATCAGCCGCGCGGAGGGGGCGGCTCGACGAGACGCGCCGGAGCGTCAGGATGAATGCCGACTGCCGCGGCCACATCGCCAGTGAGCGCCGATCCGAACGGTACCGCGACGCTCCCGGCGAGAGCGACGGCGCTGGCACAGGCCGAGAGATCGTCGCAATGCGCGGGCGTCTGGTCGACCGGGCTCGGCGTCTCGTCCTGGGCGCTCGTGAGGGTGACCGCAGGCGCGCTCACGTCCGCGTGCACGTGTGCGCGCACGTGTACATGCGCGTCCGCATGTGAGTCGCCATCAGCATCACGCGCCGACTCCTGAGCCGACGCCTTCGCCGTCGGCGGCATCTCGCACATCACGACGCCGCGCAGCGGCGACGCAACGAGCGCGACCGCAGCGAGGATCGAGGCGAACCGTCGGAAGGAGGGGCGCACGCAGTGGGAGTGAAGAGGAATGACCCGGGCGGGGATCGAACCCGCGACCTACAGATTAAAAGTCCGTTGCTCTACCAACTGAGCTACCGGGTCGAAGGCGCCGTCAGCGCCACTCGGAATATAGTCAGGGCATCCCCACAGCCACCCCGGGACCCAGCGGCCAGCCCGCCAGCATCCACCCCACCAGTAGCAGCGGCCACACCAGCAGATTCACCAACGAATACGGTAGCATCGTCGCGGTCAGCGTCCCGATGCCCGCCTCGGGCTCGTATCGCTGCGCGAACAGCAGGACCAGCGGGAAGTTGCTCGCCAGAGGCGTGATGATGTTGGTGATGCTGTCACCGACGCGGTACGCGGCCTGCGTGAGCTCCGGCGGGCTGCCCAGCAGCATCAACATCGGCACAAGAATCGGACCGAGCATCGCCCACTTCGCTGACGCCGAGCCGAGGACCAGGTCGATCGCGGCGGTGAGCAGTACTAGCGCGAGCAGCAACGCGACGGGGCCCAAGGAGAGCGACTGCAGCGTCTCCGCCCCGCGCACCGCGAGCACCACGCCGAGGTTCGTCCAGTTGAAGAGGTTCACGAACTGCGCGATGAAGAAGATCACCACGATGTAGCTCGCGAGGACCTCGACGTTCGCCTCCATCCCCTTGTACACGTCGCGGTCGCGGCGGATGGTCCCCGCGCGCCATCCGTACGCGAGCCCGGGAAGCAGCCCGAACGCGAACAAGAAGAACACCAGACCGCGAATGAGCACCGAATCGATCACACCCGGCTTCGCGGGATCACGGAGCACACCGTCCGACGGCGCGAGCCCCAGCACCAGCAACGCCAACATGCCGATCATCACGGCGGCCGCCCATCGGAGACCGCTTCGTTCAGCCGCGCTGAGCGGCTCGAACATCGCCGTAGCGGCGTTGCCCTCGTACCGGCCGAGGCGCGGCGCCACGATCCGCTCCGTGACGAGGGTTCCCGTCACGGTCACGAACGCGACCGATGCCGCGAGGAAGAAGTAGTTCGCCATGGGCGTCACCACGTACGCCGCGTCCACGAGGCGCGCCGACTCCTGCGTGAGCCCGGCGAGCACGACGTCGGTGGGCGAGAGCAGCAGATTCGCCGCGAATCCACCCGACACGCCGTAGTACGCCGCCGCGAGGCCGGCGAGCGGGTGCCGCCCGAGCGAATGGAACAGCGCCGCGCCCAACGGCAGCAGCAGCACATAACCCACATCACCCACCGTGTGCGACATCGCCCCGCAGAAGACGAGTACCGCCGTGAGCACGCGCGCCGGCGCCGCGGCGACGATCATCCGGACCACCGCCCCCAACAATCCGCTGCGTTCGGCGACCGAGAGACCGAGCAGACTCACCAGCACCGGTCCCAGCGGCGCGAAGTTGACGAAGTTCGGCACGAGGTTGAGGGCGAGTCGGCGGAGCCCTTCCGCCGACAGCAGGTTCACCACGTGCACGTCATCGCCCGAGAGCGGGTGCCGTACCGACACCCCCAACGCCGCACACAGTGCCGAGAGCAGCACCACCGACGCGCAGAGCAGGAGGAACAGCGTCGCGGGGTGCGGCAACGCATTGCCCACGCGTTCCACGCGGTCGAGGAATCTCTTCACCGATCCACCCCAAGTCCGCTGCGAGCATCACGCGCCCACGAACACAACGCGGCCGCGAACGCCGTCAACTCCTCCTGCAGCGCCTCGAAGCCCTCATGCGGCTCCGCCGTCGCCTCATCCATGTACAGCGCACGGTTCAGCTCGATCTGCACGCTGTGCACGCCCATGGAGGGCGCGCCGAACGAACGCACGAGGTCGCCGCCCTGGTACGGATCGTTCACCGCGCTGCGATACCCACGCAACGAGAACCACTCGGCGATGCGGGCGGTCAGTGCAGGATCCGCCGTGGTACCGCGGCCGTCGCTCACCACGATGTCGGGCCGCGCGGCACCGGCGTCGACGTTCATCGCGTTGCCGACGCTCTTCATCGAATGACAGTTCACGTGCCACACGAACCCGTCCGCCTCGCGCGCCTCATCGAGCATCGCGCGCAAGGCCGCACGGTACGGTCGGTAGAATCGCGTGATCCGTGTCTCCACGTCGCGCACCGAGAGTGGCGCCGCGTACATCGGGACGTCCGGCAGCGCGAGTCGACGGATCAGCCCCATGCCGCGCTGCGAGTACGACGTCGGACGCAGTGGCGAGGGCCACGAGGCAGCCAAGACCGCCGGATCCAGATCATCCTCGGCGCGGTTCACATCGCAGAACGCGCGCGGGAACTCTGCGGCGAGTAACATCGCGCCGTGCTCCGGCGCGTGTGCGAAGAGCCGGTCGACATGTGCGTCCCACGTCGTACGAAGCGCCGCGAGTGGTGCGCTCGGCGCCCAGTCCGGCGGGAACGTGAACCCACTGTGCGGAGAGTCGATCACGACCGGAGCGGGTCGGCCCACCGGCGGTGACACGACGTACGCCGCACCGCCGGTCGGATCTTCCGTGGTGTCCGACCCCGCGCTCGGCTTCACCCCGTGGCGCTCGACTCGTAGCGCCACAGCAAGATCGCCGCGAGGGCGAGCGCGCCGGCCATCACCACGTTCGCACCACGGTGTCCGAGTGTCACGTATGAAGCAAGGAAGGCGGTCGACACCAGGAGCGTGAACACCGTCACCTTCGCGCCCGTCCGCGCGAACTCCGCGAACGAGATCCGGATCCCCATGCGTTCCGCGAGTCCCAACGTCGTCACGTTCGCCGACGCTCCGATCGGTGTGCCGTTGCCACCCAGACACGCACCGAGCGAGAGCGCCCACCAGAGCACACTCGTGTCACCTGGCAGCGCGCTGGTCAACGCCGCGATGATCGGGATGCTCACCGCCACGAACGGGATGTTGTCCATCACCGCCGAGAGGAACCCCGCCACCCAAAGCACGAGCACCGCCGCGAAGATCAGGGTCCCGCTCTCACTGAGTCCCATGGCGTCACGGCCGCCGGTGATCGTGCGCTCGAGCACACCAGCGAGCGTGCCGATCAATCCCGTCGCCACCGCCGCCCCGACGATGATGAACAAGAACGCGAAAAACGTCAGCGTCGGCCACTCGATCTCCTTCTCGAGCACGTGCAGGATCCCGTGCTGTCGCTCCTCGGCCGTGGGCTGGTGCCGCTTCAGGTAGCGGAAGTCCTGTACCAGCAGTGCGACCGACGCACCGATGATCGCCGGAACCGCGGCCGGCATCCCGGTGAAGCCATGCGAAACGAATCCGACGAGCACGAGGAGGCTGATCCAACCCAACCACTTGAGCAATCCTGGATCCGTGACCACCGGCCCAGGACCCGGTTCATCGGCTTGCGCCGGGGAGTCGGCGCGTGCGCCCATCGCGGCGCGCAGCCGGCGCGCAGACCACCAGTGAAGGGCGCACATCATCACCAGCACCGGCAAGGCCAGCGCCTCGATGAACTGCATGAACGTGAGGCCAGCGCCCGAGCCGATCATGATGTTCGGCGGATCGCCGATCAGCGTCGCGGTCCCACCGATGTTCGCGGCCATCACCACCGGGATCAGCACCAGGGCCGGCGGGGCCTTGAGGCGCTGCACCGTCGCCAACACCACCGGCGTCACGAAGATCACCGTCGTCACATTGTCGAGGAACGCCGATGCGATGGCGGTGAACCACCACAACACCGCGATCGCCCGCGCCGGGTTCCCACCGAACCGCTCGAGCAGACGCTCCACCGTCCACCCGAACACGCCGGTCTCCTTCAGCACGCCGACAAGGGCCATCATCGCCGCGAGCAGCAGCAGCACGTTCAAGTCGAGCGCCGCAGCAGTCTGCTCCAGCGACAGGAGATGATACGGCGTGAGGTAGGTGATCGCCCACAACAGCGCCACCGCCGAGAGCACGACGAGGACACGATGCGCCTTCTCGATGCTCAGCGTCACGAACATCGCGACGAGCAGGACGCCGACGAGGAGCTGTGAGACGGGATCGGTGGTGCTGGTGGCGACTTCAGCGTGCACGGGTCGAAGGGGCTCGGGACGTCGAAAGGTGACCAACGGAGGGGCCTCTCGTCAGGGGGTGGGAAGTCACCCGGACGGGCGGCATGTAGGGGCCTCGAGTGCCACGCGGGAACCTCCGGGCCGCAGTTCGGTAGCAAAACACACGGGTTGCCTCCGGGGACGGTCCCCGCAAGCTTCCTTGTCCGCGTCGCCCCCACTGGAATCGAGGTTCCGATGTATTCCGTGCACCGGTGCGTTGCACACACGCTTGCGGCGGCCCTGCTCGCTCTCGCCGCCCCAACGCTCGCCGAACCGCAGTCGCTGCGCCCCGGCCTCCTGGCGGGTCGGGTACTCGACGGTGCCGGCGAGCCGGTCGCGAATGCGGTGCTTCGCGCCACCCAGGGCGCGCGGACGGTGCTCGCGTACTCTGAGCAGGACGGCGACTTCCGGCTCGGGGGCCTCGGGGCCGGCACGTGGACCGTGTCGATCCGCCGGCTCGGGATCGCACCCGCGCTCTTCGATGTCGTGTTGCCGGACGCAGGCCTGCGTCGGGACTTCGTCGTGCAGCTGACCAGCAAGGCCCTAGACCCGGTGCTCGTCGCCGCCAAATGGACCGGTATCCGTGGAGTAGTCGGCGATGCGAGGTGGCTGAGCCCGCTTGGTGGCGCGACAGTTCGGGTGATGGGCGGAGACGCGAGCGTCGGGACCGACATGGAAGGCAACTTCGCCATGCCGCTCCCCAGCGGGCGCGACTTCCTGCTCCGTATCGAGCGCGCGGGCTACGAGACCCGCCTGGTGAGCGCGACCGTGCCGGCCGAGGGATACGTCGAGATCGATGTCGGCATGGACACCGCGAGAAAGACGCAGAAGGACTACTGGGTGTGGCGTGATCTCGACCAGCGGTTGAAGTACGCCACTCCGCGTGCGGCGCTGGTGTACCGTGAGGAGATCGAGGCCACCGACGCCATCAACCTCGTCGACGCTCTCCGCTCCGCACCCACCGTCGCACAAATGAACCTCGGCTTCACCGTGGGCGGGTGCCTCTACGTGAACGGCGTCGCACGCCCGGGGTATCCCGTCGCGTCCATCATGGCGGGTGACGTGGAGTTCGTGGAGCTCTATCCGCCTGGCACCGACCTCACGCGGACGCTGGCGCTCAAGTGGCCGCCGCGCAGCACCTGCGGCAGCGGCGTCTCCACCGTGAGCGGCACGAGGAACTCGCAGACCGTGCAGTTCGTCTCGGTCTGGCTCAAGGCGCCCTGACGCTCGACGGCGCGCGCATCAGCTTCGGCGGCGCGCGCCCTATAATTCCAGCTGTCCCCCAAGCGCCGAACGACAGAAGCTCACGCGATGGTGTGCGGTGAGCCCCTCGCGCCGCAGCCCGTCGATGTGCGCCGGCGTCCCGTAGCCCGCGTTCGACGCCCAGCCGTATACCTCGTGGCGCGCGTGCAGCTTGGTCATGAGGCGGTCGCGCACGACCTTCGCGACGATGCTCGCGCACGCGATGCTGTAGCAACGCCGGTCACCCTTCACGATCGCGTGATGCCGCCGGCCGAGCGTCTTGATGGGATTGCCGTCCACGAGGATTTCGTCGGGCTCGGCGCCAAGCGTCGCGGCGAGTCGATCGAGCGCGCGGCCCATGGCCCGCGCGGTTGCTTGATAGATGTTGTATCGGGCGATCTCAGCGACCGGCGCTGCGGTGACGGCCAGCGCGAGGGCGTTCACGCGGATCAGCGCGGCGAGGCGCTCGCGGTCGAGAGCGCTGAGCTTCTTGGAGTCATCGACGCCGGCGATGGCTCGGCGGCCGAACGGCATGACGACGGCACAAACGACGACGGGGCCCGCGAGCGGGCCCCGACCGACTTCATCCACTCCAGCGATGGCTTTGGCACCGGCGTCGCGGAACGACCGCTCGAGTGCACTCCAGCCGCCAGCCATGGCGCGGAGGGTTACGCCTCGCCCGTGACCGGGACCTGCACGCGGACCTTCTTCTCGGCGATGCGGGCGGCCTTGCCCGTCACCTCGCGGAGGTAGAACAGCTTCGCGCGACGCACGCGGCCACGACGCACGACCTTGATCTCGGCGAGCATGGGCGAGTGGAGCGGGAAGATGCGCTCGACACCGACACCGTTGGAGATCTTGCGCACCGCGAAGGTCGCCGAGACGCCCGTGCCCTTGCGGGCGATGCAGACGCCTTCGAAGGCCTGCAGACGCTCCTTCTCGCCTTCCTTGACTCGGACGTTCACGCGGAGCGTGTCGCCGGCGCGGAACGGGGGCACCTGCTTGAGGAATTCCTTCTGGGTTTCGGCGAACGGATGCATATGCGGCTCCGGACCTAGAGGCGGTCCGTTGAGGGTGTCGTGTTGAGCCTTGTAAGCTACTGTCGGGGCTGGCCTTGCGCAACGGGTCCCTGACGCTCGCGGGTGAGGCGTTCCCCCTCCTCCCGACGCCACTTCTCGATCGCCGCGTGGTTGCCGCTCAGGAGTACCTCCGGAACGCCGATCCCGCGGTACTCGGCCGGCCGAGTGTAGCTCGGGGCGGAGAGCCCGCGGTCATAGAACGAGTCCGTCCGGGCACTCTCGATGTCGCTCATGGCGCCCGGCAGTAGCCGCACCACCGCGTCGACGATGGCCAAGGCCGCCGGCTCCCCACCCGAGAGCACGAAGTCCCCAAGCGAGATCTCCTCGGTGGCCAAATGGTCAGCGACGCGCTGGTCCACGTCCTTGTAGTGCCCACAGAGCAGCGTGAGCTCGGTCCCCGACGCGAAGCGCACGGCGTCGGCGTGCGAGAACACCTTGCCCCGCGGCGAGAGCAGCACGATCGGCGCCTTGGCTCCAACCGACTCCACGGCATCGAAGAATGGCTGCGGTTTCATGACCATCCCCGGTCCACCTCCGAACGGCGCGTCGTCGACCGTCTTGTGCTTGTCGGTCGCGAAGTCGCGCAGGTCGATCGTCCGATACGCCACCAAGCCAGCCTCGGCCGCTCGCTTCGGGATGCTGAGCGAGAGCGGGCTACTGAAGAAATCGGGGAAGATCGAGATGAGGTTGACTTGGAGCACTGGCGCGAGGTGTGAGGTGTCAGGGGAGCACCCGTGCGGGCGCCACTACAACCCATCTGGTCTGTCGTTCGAGGCCACGATGAAGGATGGTGTGAAGTAGGTCCGCCCGCACGGGCCGCCCGCTCGTAACTCACACCTCACAACGCGCCGCTCAGGACTCACGTCTCGGATATGAGCCCGTCCGGCAGCCGCACCACGATCCGCCTCCCCTCCCGATCGACCTCCTCCACGAACTCGTCGACGAACGGGATGCTGTGCACCCCTTTCTCACCGCGGAACTCGAGCAGCAGACCCTGGGGGAGTTGGTAGAACTCGATCACTTCGCCGATCGTCTCGTCCGACTCGGCGTCGATGAGCGTCATGCCCACGAGTTCGTGGGTGAACACCTCTCCGTCGCCGGGATCGGAGAGTTCTTCGACGGGGACGAGCAGATGCCGTCCGTTCCAGCGCTCGGCTTCGTTGCGATCGCCGATCGCATCGAGGGTGAGCAGCCAGCCGTCCTTGAACGGACGGAGGCCGGTCACGTGCACTTCACGCGGGGTGCGGGCTTTGGGATCGAGCCACAAACTGCCCTCGTGCGTACCCAGAAAAAGCCGACGGCCGGGCGCGAGGATCGCGTCCGGCTCGTCGGTGAACGATTCCACTACCAGCTCCCCTCGCACGCCGTGCGGCCGGCGCACCCGCGCGACGATCGCGCAGTCGGGGAGCGTCACTGGCTCAGGCCTTCACCGGCACGGCCTTGGCCGCGAGCTTGGTGGCCAAGCGCGTCTCGTGACGGGCCTTGAGCACGCCCGCCTTGCGGAGCAGCGAGCGGACGGTGTCCGACGGCTGCGCGCCGTTGTCGAGCCAGTAGTTGGCGCGATCGACCTTGAGCTGGAGCGCCTGCTCACCGGTGCGCGGCGCGTACTGCCCGATGATCTCGAGGAACTTGCCATCGCGCGGCGAACGGCCGTCGGCGACGACGATGCGGTACGTGGGCGACTTGGTGCGGCCCTGGCGGCGGAGACGGATGCGAACGGCCATTGGAGAAACCTCGAGAAACGGGTTACGGGTCCTGCGAACCTGGCTCATCGCGCTCACCGGCGTTTCCGGGGCGCACCAGGGAACTGCAGATGGGAGATGGGAGATGGGAGGGGCGCGCCCGTTCGGGCGCGCCATCCCGCATCCTACCGTCGTGCACTTCCCATCTTCTTCATCATCTTCTGCATCTCCCGGAACTGCTCCAGGAGCTTGTTCACTTCACTCACCGGCCGACCGCTGCCCTTCGCCACCCGGGCGCGTCGCGAGCCGTTCAGTATCGTGTGGTCCTTGCGCTCGGCTGGCGTCATCGAGAGCACGATCGCCTCGAGATGCTTCATGCGCTTGGGGTCCACCTGACTCGCCTGCTTCATCATCTTGCTGTTCACGCCCGGCAACATCTTGAGGATGTTCTGGATGCTGCCGAGTTTCTCCATCTGCTTCATCGCGCCGAGGAAGTCCTGCAGGTCCATGCCTTCCTTGCGCACCTTCTTCTCGAGCCGCTTCGCCTCGTCGGCGTCGAACGACTCCTGCGCCTTCTCCACGAGCGTGAGCACGTCGCCCTGCTGGAGGATCCGGCCCGCCATACGGTCGGGGTGGAACTCCTCGAGCGCGTCCGACTTTTCACCGACGCCGATGTACTTGATCGGCTTCTTGGTGACCCCGTAGATCGACAGCGCCGCACCACCGCGGGCATCGCCGTCCATCTTGGTGAGGATCACACCCGTCACGCCCAGCGCGTCGTTGAAGCCCTGCGCGATGCGCACGGCGTCCTGACCGGTCATGCCGTCCGCCACCAGCAGGATCTCATCGGGCTGCACCGCATCCTTCACGCGGCGAAGCTCGTCCATCATCGATTCGTCGATCTGCAAGCGACCCGCGGTGTCGAGGATGACCACCCGGTCACGTTCCTTGCGCGCCAGCTCCACACCGGCGCGCACGATCTTCACCACGTCGTTCGTCGAACGGTCGGCGTACACCGGCACGTCGAGGTCGCGCCCCAACGTCTCCAGCTGGTCGATCGCGGCCGGGCGGTACACGTCGGCCGCCACGAGTCGTACCGGCCGTCCCTCGGCCTTCAGTCGCCGCGCCAGCTTCGCCGACGACGTCGTCTTACCCGAACCCTGCAAGCCGACCATCATGATCACGGTCGGCGGAAGCGTCGAATGCTTGATCCCTTCACGCCGCTCGCCGAGCATGAGGGTGAGTTCGTCGTAGACGATCTTCACCAACTGCTGGGCGGGCGAGATGGTCTTGAGCTGCGCGACACCCACCGCGCGCTTCTCGACCCGCTCGAGGAACTCCCTGGTCAACTGGAAACTGACGTCGGCTTCGAGGAGGACCCGACGCACTTCGCGCAGGCCCTCCTTGATGTCGGCTTCGGTCAGGACGCCACGGCCTCGCAGCTTCGCGAAAGTGGCTTCGAGTTTCTCGGAGAGTTCAGCGAACATAGAGCCTTGAATGATATCGCCTTAGTCCGCTTGCTCCAAGTGGACGGCGGTGCGGGATGCGGGGGCTCGCTTGGGCGCCCGGGGGGAGAGTCTGGCGCACGAGGCCGAGGGATGCCGAGCACCGAGATCTCCCGCATCGCAGTGCGCGAATGCGAGCAAGGAAACTACATTTGAGGCCGTGACCGACCCCACCCCCCTCACGCTCCCCGCGGACCTGCCGCTGCTGGCGCTCCGATCGACGATCGTCTTCCCCGGCGGACGCATCGCCGTCCAGGTCGCCAGCGCCGAGAACCTCGCGCTGCTCGCCGCGCACCCCGAGGAAGGCGCCACCGTGCTCTGCATCCTCGACCCCGAGGAGCGCGACGGCATCCCGTTGCGCGCCGAGGGACGCGTGGGCGTGATCGCGCAACTCACCGACCGAGGGCGGCGGGAGGGCGGGCTCGTGCAAGTCACGCTCGTCGGGCGCACACGTGCGCGCGCAGTCTCGGCGGCGCGCGACGCGGTGGCCGGCTACGCGTTCGCACGGGTCGAAGCCGCCGACGAGGACGTACGGGACGCGGCGACGGCCAAGCTGCTCATGCATCGCGTCCTGCTCGCGGCCGAGTCGCGCGTGGAACTCGACACGACCTTCCCCGCCGAGCTTCCGGCGCTGCTCAAGCGCGAACTCGCCAAGCCGGCGCGTTTTGCCGACCTCGCCGCCGCACGCGGCGCACTGCGCCCGGCCGAGAAGGACGAGGCCGTGCAGCGACTCGATGTGATCGCGCGACTGGAGTTCATCGCCGAGCGCTTCGAGCGCGAAGCGGCCAAGGCGAAGGTGCACGAGGAGCTGCGGCACGAGACCGAACGACGGATCGACAAGCATCATCGCGAGTTCTTCCTTCGCCAGCAGCTCCAGGCCATCAAGAGCGAACTCGGCGAGGCCGAGCACGGTGAGGGCGAGACCGTCGAGTTGCTGCGACGCGTGGAGGAAGGCGCGCTGCCGGAGCATGTCGCGAGCGAAGCCCGTCGCGAGATCGAGCGCCTGCGCGCGCTCTCGCCCGCGTCGAGCGAACACCAGGTGCTGCGCAACTATCTCGAGTGGGTGCTCGCGCTCCCCTGGAAGAAGGCGAGTGGCGACGACCGCATCACCCTGGAGAAGGTCGAGGCCGCGCTCGACGGACGGCACTACGGCCTGCACGAGGCCAAGGAGCGCATCCTCGAGTATCTCGCCGTCCGTCAGCTGCGCGGCGACCGCGGCAGCGACCCACACGGCCCCATCCTCTGCTTCGTCGGGCCGCCGGGCACGGGCAAGACCTCACTCGGCGAGGCCATCTCGGCGAGCATCGGCCGCGGATTCTATCGCATCTCGGTGGGTGGCGTACGCGACGAAGCCGAGATCCGCGGACACCGGCGGACCTACGTCGGATCGCTGCCCGGACTGTTGCTGCAGGCGATGCGGCGTGTACAGACGAACAACCCGGTGCTGATGATCGATGAGATCGACAAGATGAGCAACGGCGGTGCCAGCGGCGATCCCACGGCGGCGATGCTCGAGGTGCTCGATCCGGGGCAGAATCACGCCTTTACCGATCACTATCTCAACCTGCCGTTCGATCTCTCGTCGGTGCTGTTCATCTGCACGGCCAACAACCTGTACGACATCCCGCCTGCGCTGCGCGACCGACTCGAGGTGATCCGTATCGCGGGATACACTGTCGAGGAGAAGGTCGAGATCGCCTGGCGCTACCTGATGCCTCGACTGCTCGACGAACACGGCATCACCGACCTCGACCTGCAGTTCACCGATGAATCGCTGGCGCTCATTGCCAACCGCTACGCACGCGAGGCGGGCTTGCGTTCGTTCGAGCGGCAGCTGGCGGCGGTGATGCGCAAGCGCGCCAAGCGCAAAGCCGAAGGCGAGACCGGTGCCTGGATCGTCGATCAGGCGCGCATCGAGGACGTACTCGGACCCCCGCGCTGGGCGCCGGAGGAAGCGGAGCAGGAACCGGAGATCGGGACCGTGACCGGCCTCGCATGGACGAGCAACGGCGGCGAACTCATGACCATCGAAGCGCTGCTCATGCCGGGCAAGGGCAAGCTCACGGTCACCGGACAACTCGGCGATGTGATGCGTGAGTCGGTCGACGCGGCGAGTTCGTACGTGCGTTCGCGCGCCAAATCGCTGCGCGTCGCCGACCCCGAGATGAAAGAGAGTGACCTGCACGTGCACTTCCCGGCCGGTTCGGTGCCCAAAGACGGACCGAGCGCCGGCGTAGCGGTGACCTTGGCGATCGCGAGCGTGATGAGCCGTCGGCCGGTGCGTCGTGATGTCGCGGTCACCGGCGAAGTCACGCTGCGCGGGAAGGTGCTCGAGATCGGCGGCGTGAAGGAGAAGGTGCTCGCCGCGTATCGTGCGGGACTGCGCACCGTGGTGCTGCCGACGGCGAACGCCAAGGACCTGCGTGACCTGCCCGACGAGGTGCGCAGCGCGGTCACGTTCAAGACCGTCAGCACGATGGACGAGGTGATCGAAGCGATGCTGCTCCCCATGCGCCCGAACGGCTTCGCCGAGGACCTGCCGCTGTTCGACGAAGTCTCCAAGGACATCGGGTAGTGGCGAGCCCGAAGGGCCGACGCCCCACGGCGGCACGCGCGGCACGGCCGTGGGTGGTGCGGAGCTCCAGGCGGCACGGGCGGGGCGTGTTCGCGATCGCCGCCATCAAGGCCGGCACGCACATCATCGAATACACGGGCGAGCTGATCAGCGAAGCCGAGGGGGAGCGCCGGTATCCCACCATGCCCGACGGGCACGAGGAACCAGAGCACACCTACCTGCTCACGCTCGACGATCTTCGGGTGATCGATGCGAACGTGGGTGGCAACGAGGCGCGGTTCATCAACCATTCCTGCGAGCCCAACTGCGAACCCATCGCGTTCGGCGACCACATGTGGATCGTCGCCGTACGCGACATCAAGCCCGGCGAGGAACTCGCGTACGATTACGCGATCGAACTCGATGAGCCGCACACCCCGGCGCGCAAGAAACGCTTCCCCTGCTTGTGCGAAGCCTCGCGCTGCCGTGGCTCCATCCTCAAGCCGAAGCACCAGCCGCTGCATCCGCTGGTACGCGCGGCGATCCGGAAGTACGGCCCGCGCGCGTAGACGTCCAGCACGACGACCAAGTCGCACCGCGCGTCGCCGCGGTTCACTCCTTCTTGTCGAGCAGGTCGTCCACGTCGGCGCGAAGGTCCGCCATCTCGGCCGAGAACTCCTCCACCGACTGCTTCGGCACCAGGCTCGGCGAGAACGTCCGGATCTCCGACGAGTACGCCGCCGCCGACGTGAACCGATCGTCGTCGACCAGCGCGAACGCGCCGAGCAGTGCGAGCAGCACCGCACTCACCGTGGCGCCCACCCGCCACCGGGCGGCACCGTTCAAGTGCGAGGAGAACGCCAGATGCCCCGCGACGAGAGCCGCCAACACCGCGAGCAACAAACCCGTGTAGAGCACGGGCACCACGCGGTTCTCCGGCAGGAAGAACTCGACGATGTTCTTGAGATGGTCTCCCACATCGAAGACGATCCACGCGGCGGCGATCACGGCGAGGTGCGCGAGGAACGCGAACTTCCCCGTCACCGCCCGCGCGGCAACGGCCCAGATGCCGGCCCACACGATGAACGCCACCGCGACGGCGAGCGTGGCACCGAGCACCTGTGTGCCCGCATCGAGTTCCGCGGTGTCCAACCACCCCTCGGCGCCGGTGAGCAGCAGCGCACTCACGACGAGTCCCACACGACCGGTCGTGCGCTCGTGCCAACGTGGCGCACGGGCCGGGGTCGCGACGGACCGCTGCAGCGCGACCGCAGGTGCGACCGGGGCATCCTCATCGCGGAAGCGCAGCCAGGTCTTGCCCAGCTGCACCTCCGTGCCGTCGGCGAGCGAGACGCGGTCGTGGAGCAGGCCGCTGAGCGCCTCGATGCGGTTGACAGAGCCCGCGTCCTCGAGCGCATAGTGGCCATCGTCGGTGCGCAGGACGCGGGCGTGGACCGCGTCGACATGCGGGTCCTCGAGGATCACCGCATTGGTCAGGGCGCGCCCGATGCTCAGCGACGCGCCGTCCACCCGCACACGCTGACGGACGGTCCCGTGCTTGCCGGTGAGGACTTCGATGATCATCGCCATGCGAGCAACCCCAGGAACTGCGAGGACGCGCGATCGATGTTCTCGAACGTGGCACCGGAGAGCGTGAGCGAGGAGACGAGCCCGGCGTTGGAACGTCCGAGCACGGCGACCTGCAGCACCGCGTCGTAGAGGCCCGGCAACTTCTTGAGTCCGCGCAGGCAGAGCACGGCGCGCACCGGGGTCGACGGCGCGGCGACGTTCCGCGTGCGGCATTTCCAGACCGTCACGTGTTTCTCGTCGCCGCTGGGCGTCGGATCGAGCCCGAAGCGCGAGGTGAACAGCGCCCCGAACCGCGCCGCGTTGAGCCGCTCGCTGGTCACCGCGAGATGCTTCACGGCCACCACGCCCACGCGCTGCTCACCGGCCACGAACACATCGTCGTCCGTGCCGCAGTTATGCCAGGTCTGCACATACATCGGCGTTTCGTCGCGGTCGTCGCTCCGCTGCGACCCGCCCCAGCAGCGGAAGTACGATGAGGGTTCCGATGCCACGTTGAACGGCCCGACGTCGACCCGCTTGGGTGCCTCGACGAACAGCGTGCGGAGGTACGTGTCCTGGAAGTCGGTGAGCTGCGCGGTGATCTCGGTGAACGGATCGCGCGCCGCCGCGAAGCCCGGCGCGCGGACGCGTGCGACGAGCGCCGTGGCTTGCACCTCCGGCACGAGGAACGACCGTTGCTCACCCATCGTGGACACGTTCACGCCGACCACGCGACCGTCCGACGTGATGGTCGGTCCGCCGCTCATGCCCGGGTTGATCGACCCGGTGAAGTGGATCTTCGGCGAGAGCGTGTGCTGGAGATTGCCGTTGTAAGTCCCCTCGACGATGCTCAACCCGAGGTCCGACGGATGGCCGAGTGAGTACAGCCGATCACCCTGCCTGAGCGCGACCGGGCCGAGCGCGAAGAAGCTCGGCGTGGTGAGTCCGGTACGCAGGATCGCCAGGTCGTGGACCACGTCGACCGCGATGACGGCGGCGGGGACCGCGGTGCCGTCCTGCGTCAGCACCTCGACCCGATTGTCGTCGGGTTCGTGGATGTGATCCGAGATGACGTGGTAGTTCGTGAGCATGAGCCCATCGGGACTCACGAAGAACGCGGTGCCGATGGAACGCTTGGCACTGGAGGACGACTCGATGATCTGGACCTTGAGGATGCGGTCGCTGTAGCGCGCGAACACCGTCGAGGTCGCATCGCGCGGCCCCTCGCCGGTCTTCTCTTGTGCACCGACCGGCAGCGCGAGCACTGAGCAGAGGACGACGGCAGCGAGTCGGGACACGCAGGACATCGAGTGGACCGGAACGGGGGGAAGGGCGCGACCGGCGGCCCCAAGCGGACGCGAAAGCTAGAAAGGAGCGGCCGGTCGCCGCTACGGGCTGGCCTCGAGGGGGTACGCCGACCATACTTTGCTCGTTCGCTGTACTCTCCGACTCCGAGGCTTGTCGATGTCTGATGTGACACTGCGACCGCGCTCCGTGACCGAGCTCGTCGACGCGACGTTCACCCTCTACCGTCGCGATGCCGGGGCCTACATCATGGTCACGGCGATCGCGAGCGTGCCGGCGCTGCTCCTCAACATCATGCTGCTCGGCGGCGGACAGGATCCCAACCTGTTCGACTTCACGTCGATATTCGTCGTGAGCATCGCGTCCGTGGTCAGTTGGGCGTTCATGAACGCCGTGCTGACGTCGCTCGGAGCGCGCGTCTATCTGGGAGATGCGGCCGACGTCGCGGCGGCGATTCGGAAGGCCATCCCGCATATCGGTACGCTGATCGGCGTCGCGTTCGTGCGCGTGATCCTCTACTTCATCGGCATCCTGATGGTGCTGGTGGGCGCGCCCTATTTCCTCTGCATGACCTTCGCGTACGAGTCGGCCGTGGTGCTCGAGGACAAGGGACTCGGCGCCGGGTTCGATCGGACGCGCCAGCTCAGCAAGGGTCTGAAGTGGCACATCTTCAAGACGTTGTTCCTCGGCTACTTCATCTACCTGCTGCTCATCCTGGGCGGCCTCGCGCTGCAGGCGCTCGTCGGTGAGGGGTACCTCGGTCTCGTGCTCTCGCAGATGGTGAGTGTGATCGCGTATCCGATCGTCGGACTGCTCACCATGCTCCTCTACTTCGACACGCGCATCCGCAAGGAAGGCTTCGACGTCGAGCATCTGGCTCGGTCGCTCGAGCCATCGCCGGAGACTGCGCTCCCCTGACACAAGGCCTGCCGCTCGTCCCGACTGACACGCTGCCGCCGTGGACGGCGGAGGCGATCCGCGACACCGTCCGCGCGATCGTCCAGGACGACGCGTATCGCCGCTCGACGCGCCGCACCCTGCTCGACCGATTCGGTGACTGGGTCGGTCAGCAGGTCCGCGAGCTGCTGGACCTCATCCCGCCGATCACGTTCGGCCGGGAGATCCTGCTCGGCATCGCCGTCCTCCTGGTGCTCGTGCTCGTCGTACGGCTCGTGATGCGCTGGCGCGCGGATCAGGATCTCGTCGCCGGCGTCGGTACCACGCGCGGACGCGGCCAGCGATTCGATCCGTGGCTCGAGGCCGAGCGCCTGGCGGCCTCCGGCGACCATCTCGCCGCCGCACAATCGCTCTGCGCTGCACTGCTCGGCGCCTGTGCGCGTCGTGGTGAGGTGGTGCTGCATCAATCCAAGACCACGGGCGATTACGCGCGCGAGATGCGGCGGCGCAATGCACCGTCGTTGTCGGCGTTCCAGCGGTTCCGCGCGCGCTACGACCGCGTGATCTACGACGCCCAGGCCTGCGACGCCGCGGAGTACGCGGCGCTCTTGTCTGCCGCGACGCCGCTGCTGCAGTTGGAGCGCGCCGCATGAACGACGCCAAGAAGTCCGCCGTCGGGCCCGCACCGTGGTGGGTGCGCCCGATGATCGTGCTGCCGGTCCTCATCGGGCTGTCGTTCGTCGTCGCCCTGCTCACGCCCGAGGCCAATGGGCCGCGCAACGGTGATGCTCGGTTGTCGACACTGAACAACGGTCCGATGGGCGGCCGCCTGCTGTGGGACCTCTCCCAGCGGACCGGCTGGGTCACCGAACGTCGACTCACCCCCGCCCTGGAGACATCACCGGACATCGTCTACGCGGTGTTGTCGCCGGCGATCGACCTGCGCGCGACCGAGGCGCATGAGTTCCTCGAGCACGCACGGCGGGGGGGCGCGCTGCTCATCTCCGCCGGCGGCGGGGCCGGTGCCCTCATGGACTCGCTGCATCTGGAGACCTCCACGAGTGGACCGATCGTCGAGAGCGTGCGCACGACCGCCACGTGCGAGGCCGAGGCCGAAGCGGACGAGGCGGACTTCACCTCGCTGTGGTTCAACTTCGAGCCGGCCCTCTGGGGGCTCGCCTGGAAGGCACCGGCGCCGTCGACGCCGATCGAGTTCGTCCACGTCCGCATCGCGCTCGACTCAGTGGACAGTGGCGGGGACAAGTTCGAGCAGCGCCCCGCGATGCTCGGCTTCGAGTACGGCGCCGGTCGCATCGTCGTCGCGAGCGATCCCGATCTCTTCCGCACCGACGCCCTGCGCCAGTGCAACACGAGCTTCGACGTCGCCGCGGTGCGCGCGTTGGAGTTCCTGCGAGGCGGTAGCGCCACCGTGCGCGCGCGTCTGGTGTTCGACGAGTTCCATCAGGGCCATGGCGCGTATCCCGGCAGCATGGGCGCAGCGATGCGCTACTTCGCCGGCACGCCGACAGGACGCTTCTTCGCCACGTTCACGCTCGCGGGCATCATTTTGCTGATCGCCCTGGCGCCGCGCCTGGTGCCGCCGGCACCCGACGGCCGGCTCGAACGGCGCTCGCCGGTGGAGCAGGTCGACGCGTTGGCCCGCGCATACGAGCAAGTCGATGCGACGCAGACGGCGGCGCAACGACTCGTGCGCGGTCTGCGCCGGCGCGTGCAACGCACGACCCCCTCGCGCGACCACATCGACGACGCGAGCTGGCTGGAGCGGCTCGCCGAACGCGTCCCCGCGCTCGCGACCGACGCGGCCCTCGCACGACGCGCGATCAGTACGTCCCTGCCCCCGGACGAGTTCATCGAACTCGGGCCGGCGATCCATCGAATCGAGTCCACCCTCACGCGACGTTGAATCCCATGCTCACCATCGAACAAGGCGCCGAGCGCCTGCAACGCCTCCGCACCGCGATCGCCGCGCGCATCATCGGTCAGGAGGGCGCGATCGACGACGCACTCGTGACCTTCCTCGCGCGCGGGCACCTGCTCATCGAGGGCGTGCCGGGCACCGCGAAGACCCTGCTCGTGCGCGCGCTCGCTGGCGCGTTCGGCCTGCGCTTCACGCGTATCCAGTTCACGCCGGATCTCATGCCCAGCGACCTCACAGGCATCTCGGTGATGCGCGACCCGTCACGTGGCTTCGAGTTCCAGCCGGGGCCGATCTTCACCGACATCCTCTTGGGCGACGAGATCAACCGCGCGCCGGCGAAGACACAGGCTGCCCTGCTCGAGGCGATGGCCGAGCGCCAGGTGACCACCGACGGCACCACTCGCGCGCTCGACCCGCTGTTCACCGTGTACGCGACCCAGAATCCGGTCGAGCACGAAGGGACGTATCCGCTGCCCGAGGCACAACTCGACCGCTTCCTCCTCAAGACCGTCGTGCGATACCCCTCCAAGGAGGCGGAACTCGCGATCCTCGAGGCGCATGAAGCGGGTTTCGACCCCGAGCGCAGCGGCGAGCGCCTCGTCGATGCCCAGCTGACGCGTGAAGAAGCCGTCGCGTTGCGTCAGTTGGTCGACGGCGTGCGCGTGGCACCCGAGGTGCGCGAATACATCGCGACGATCACGCGCGCGACGCGCGACGAAGCGGCGCTGGCACTCGGTGCCTCGCCGCGCGCGACAGTGGCGCTCATGCGCGCGGCGCGTGCGGCCGCGGTGCTGGCGGGCCGCGGCTTCGTGCTGCCCGACGACGTGAAGGAGCGCGCGCCCTCGACGTTGCGCCATCGCGTGGTGGTGGCGCCCGAGCTCGAGGTCGAGGGGCGGTCGGCAGACGACGTGCTCGACGGGATCCTCAACCGCATCGTCGCGCCCAAGTGATCGCGCGGGTCCGCCTCCTCGCGCGCTTCGTGCCGGAACGCCGCCTCGCGGCGGCGGTGGCACTGGCGGCGTTGCTCTTTCTCCTCCCCGCACCGGCCGGCGGATGGGCGGGGCTCACGCTGTTGCTCGCGCTGGTGCTCGCGATCGCCGTCGAGGCACTGCGCCTGCCGAACGCGTCCACGTTCCGCCTCACGCGCGAGGCCCCCACGCACGTGGGACTCGGTGACGATGAGCAGATGACGTATCGCGTGCACAACCACGGTGCCGTCGGGCTCACGGTGACACTGCAGGACCGGTTGCCCGACTGCCTACGCGGAGGCATCGGTCGCGCGGTGTATCGGGTACCGGCGCATGAGACCCTGGTGGTCCCCACCCCGCTGCGCGGGGTGACTCGTGCCGAGGCCGCACTCGGCCCGGTCGGTGGGCGTGTCACGACCGGCTGGGGACTGCTCGCGTGGCGCACGACCGTCGAACCGACCGACCGGATCCGCGTGACGCCGTCGGTCGCCGGTGTGCGTCGCTTCCGTTTGCTCGCGATGCAGAACCGGCTCGACACCGCCGGCGTGCGCAATCTGCGGCGCCGCGGTGAAGGTCAGGGGTTCGCCGGACTGCGCGAGTACGTCCTCGGTGACGACCCGCGTCACATCGACTGGAAGACGAGCGCCAAGCGCTCGAAGCTCATCTCGCGGGAGTTCACGATCGAGCGCTCGCAGACCGTGCTCACGTTGATCGATGCGGGACGTGGCATGACGCAGCTCGCCGGCGAGTTCTCGCGCTTCGAACACGCGCTGTCGTCAGCGCTGGTGCTCACCGACATCGCGGTGAACGCGGGCGACCGCGTCGGGACGCTGGTGTTCGACGATGCCATCCGCGCGTTCGTGCCTGCACGGCAGAGCCGCGGTGCACTGCACGCCGTACGCGACGCGTTCGTGCCCGTCACCGCGAGTTCACGCGAGCCGGACTACGCGGCCGCGTTCCGCTATCTTGCCACGCACCAGCGGAAGCGCGCCCTCATCGTGTTCTACACGGACGTGCTCGGCGTGCGAGCCTCGCGCTCCTTGCTCGCCCACGTGACGCGCAGCGCCCAGCGGCACCTCTGTCTCGTGGTCGCGCTCCGCAACGACGAGCTCTTCGCCCTCGCCGAGCCCGGCGCCACGGCGACGCGCGCCTCGTTGTTCGATCATGCCTCGGCGGAGGAGTTGCTCGCGTCGCGCGAAGAAGCCCTGGAGCGGATGCGACGGGCCGGCGCGGTCGTGCTCGACGTCTCCCCGACGACGATGACCGCCGGCGTGATCAACCGTTATCTGGAACTGAAGGGCCGGGGCGCGATCTGACGCCTGCGCCCTGGCGCAAGTACGCGTAGAGCAGCAGCGCAGTGACCGCGGAGAAGATCAGCTTGAGCTCGAGCGGCCACCACGGGATCGGCGAGATGAAGCCCTCGATGGGACCGGCGATGCTCAGCAACAGCGCCGACCCGGCGACGAGGACGATCGCCCGCCGGGCGTTCTCCACGATCGCCCGCCGCCGCGTCCGCTCGCCGGGCAACAGCATGCCGGCGCCCAGCAGCAGCCCGGCCGCACCTGCGAGACAGATCGCGAACAGCTCGAGCACGCCGTGCGGGGCGATGAACGCGGTGATGAGGCTGAGGATGCCTTTGCTCTCGTAGAGTCCGAGCACGGCGCCGATGCTCAGGCCGTTGGTGATCAGCACGACGCAGGTGAGCACGCCGGCCGTGGCGCCCGCGGCGAACGCGTTGAACGCCACCTGCACGTTGTTCGAGAGGATGCGCGACGCCGCGGTGGGCCGATAGACGCTCGGGATGTCGACGTAGCCGTCGCCGCGTTCCGCGGCGCGCACACCTTCCTCCGCACGGTCGAGCATCGATGGCGGGAGGAAGATGAGCGCCGCATCGGGATTGCGGGCGACGGCGACCCCGGTCGCGATCATCGGCGCGAAGAGCAGCACCGCGGCCAACATCACCACGGCCGAGGACCGGCGGATCTCCGTCGGCACCGCAACGAGCAGGAAATCGATCACCTGCGTCGGACGGATGGTGCGACGACGGTAGAGCAAGTTGTGCGCGCTCGAGACGAGGCGATTCAGGTAGAACAGCTCCGAACTCGCCCCACCCCGCGTGGCCGTGCGCAGACGCGCGAGGTCCGCGGTGAGCTCACGATACTCCGCGACGAACTCGCGCACCCCCCGCTCGCCGAGCGAGCGCAGGCCACCCTTCTGCGCGACGGCGAGTCGTGCGGCGAACGCGTTCCAGCGCGGCGCGTTGGTCGCGACGATCGCATGACGTTCGCGCGCAGCGCCCACGTCGCTGCGCACCGACGCGCCCTGCGCCCTCGCCGTGCGTTCCGTCGTGTGCAGCCAGACCACCTTCGCCATCGGCGTGCCGTCCGGCGCATGCACCAGGGCGGCAGCGAAGCGCTGCGCGAGTTGGGCGGCGAACTGCGCCCGCCGCTCGGGGTCGAGTGCCGCACGACGGGCCGCGAACCGATCGAGCACATCGAACTCGGCGTCGGTCAGTTCCGCTTGCGCGCGCACCGCCGGAGCCGCGGCGGCAACGGGAGTGGCGTTCGCAAGCGGAGGCAACACCTGCTCACGCACCACCAAGGTGCCCGCAACGATGTCGCCGAGACGTTTGCCTTCGCGATTGAGGATCATGCTGATGATCCCCGTCGCACCGGCGATACCGGGTTGCAGGTCGAGCAACCGCAGCAGATTGCGCGCCGCGGAGGCGCCGAACGTGACCGAGAGCCCGCCGTCGCGCACCACGCGCAGGTGCATCATTCGTTTGCCGGGAGTGCGGCCGTCGGCGAGGGCCTCGAACAGCACGTAGTACGCCCACAGCGCGACGAACTGCGCGAGCGCGACCACCGCCAGCGCCCAGCCCGTCGCTCGTTCCACGTTCGCATAACTCGGCAGGCCTTCGATCATCCGCGCGGCGAAGAGCGAGAGTGCGAAGGAACAGACGACGACGATGAGGAGATCGATGATCGCCGCGGCCACGCGGGAGCCGACGCCGGCGATGTCGTACGAGAGGACGACGAGCTCCGGCGTCTCGACTTCGACGCGCTCCTGCAGCGAAGGCGTGGTCATGGGGCGCTCAGGGCTCCCGGAGCGTGACCTTATCGAGCGCGATCACACCCACCGGCGCCGACTCGGGCGTATCCTCGAACAGCACTACCGGTCGCCCATCGATGGTGAACGTGTGCAGGCGGAGCCGACGGCCCTTGGCGGTCCATCGACGGTCGTCCCCCGTGACCTTCGTGGACGCGCCCGTGCCGTTGCCGGGCTTGAAGCGCTTTTCCACGACTCGCTGCATGAGGTCGCGGAACTCCGCCGCGTCCACCGGCGAGTCCCAGACGGAGATCCAGCCGAGAGAGGAGGAGTTGCCGGCGGCCACCACCTGATAGCGGTCGCCGTCCCATCCCGCGGCCCCGGCGACGGCGTTGTTGAGGTCGCGCAGATGCTCGTAAAGGAACAACCGCGTCTCGAACTCGCCGAGGTTGTCCTCGTGCAGCAACCCTCCGCGAGGAGCCCCGAGGGTGATGCGGGTGGGCAGATCCGGCGTCTCGGCGAGGAACTTCTCCGGATGCATGATCTGCTCCGTGGACGCGGCGAACGGTCCATACATCCGCGTAGCCGGCCGCTGCTCCTTCACCGCGCGCACGAACGAGGCGCCGTTGAGATACGGGAACAGCAGCGTCTCCTGCAGCAGTGTCGGCGCCGCCGCGAACCTCGGCGACGAACCCTGTCCCGATCGGATCACCTCCTTCACCTGCTCCCATCCGTTGGGCAGCCGCATGCCGATGTCCCCACCGACCATCACGGCGAGTTGTTCGTACACGGCCTGCCCCTCGATCACCGCCTGCATCGCCACGGCACGGTCGTTGTCGCCCTTGAGCGCCTGTACGGAATCGAGGGGCGTGTGTTGGTCCTGCAGCGCGTGCACGAGCTCATGCGTGATGGTGATGTCGCGCATGTCGGCAGGCGCCTCCTTCACCACGTACAGCACCTTGGTCGCGGGGTCGTAGTAGCCCGCCACCTGCTCCGTGAGCAGGTCGAGCAGGAACGCCCGCAGGTCGAGCGTGTCGGGCAGCATGCCGAAGCGACGATACGCCTCCTGCAGGCCCGCCATCTCGAGCGGCGTGATCTGTTCGGTGAACTGCCGTTCCAGGAACTCCCGAACCTGGTCGCGCGTGCGCTCTTCGAGCACCGGCAGCTTCTTGAACGTGAGCCCCGACGACTCCTCGATCTCGATGATCGATTCGCGGACCTTGCTGCGGTACGGGCCTTCGTAGCCGGGGGGCTCTGGCGCGCAGGCCAAGGCCGCGACGAGCGCGAGCGGCGCAAGGCGCCGCGTGGATCGGCAGGCAGGGATCAGTGTCACGAGTCGGAGTCGGAGCGCCGGTGCCTCAGCCCTGGAGCGTGCCGAGGTACCACGTGATGAGCGCGTTCCCCCAAAGCAAGGTCAGGAGACCGGCGGGGGCAAGGAAGACACCGAATGGAACGAGCGGGAGTTCGAACGGCTCTCCCTTGGCGCGCGCGCGGAACCAGACGATGGGGGCGACGAGGAACACGAACACCGCCGACGCGAGCGCAGCGGCGACGAACACCGTGAGCAGTCCGCGTGCCGGCCCGACCATGGCGCCGATGAACGCCATGAGGGTCACGTCGCCCTGCCCCATCGCTTCCTTCTTGAGGGCCACCTCGCCCAGCCAGCCGACGATCGCGATGAGCCCTGCCGAGGCGCAGGCGCCGATCAAGGCGTCCCAGGGTCCGGCGAACGGACGCTCGTCGCCCACGAACACCGCGACGATCGGCATCACCATCGCGAACAGGAACCCCGTCACGGTGAACCCGTCGGGGATCACGTAGTGCTTGAGATCGGTGACGGCGATGCCGAGCAGGATGGTCGCGCCGACCGCTACGCGGAGCGCCGTGAGCGAAGGGCCGTACTCGAGATAGCAGGCCAGCCAGATCAGCCCGGTCACGAGTTCGATGAACGGATACTGCACCGAGATCGGCAGTCCGCAGCCGCGACATTTCCCGCGCAGCACGATCCAGCTCACGATCGGGATGTTGTCGTACCACGCGATGGGCTTCTCGCAGCGCGGGCAGCGGGACCGCGGGCTGACCACCGAGAGCTCGGCGGGCCAGCGGGAGATGCACACATTGAGGAACGACCCGATGGCCGCTCCGACGATGAAGAAGTAGACGCTCAACTTGTGGGTCTCAGCGCGTAGAGGGCGATGCCGGCGGCGACCGCGACGTTCAGCGACTCGACGCCCGGGGCCATCGGTAGGGCGACCATCCCCGCGCACACGTCACGCAACTCCGGGGTGATCCCTGCCCCTTCATTGCCCACCGCGAGCGCAAGTCGCGCCGGTGCTGTCACATCGTCCACGGCAGTGCCGTCCGCGGCTGTCCCCCACAGTGTCACGCCCTCGCGCGCAAGGAACGTTCCCAGCCCCTCGACGGTACACTGGAGGGTAGGATGCCGGAACTGGATGCCCACCGCACTCCGCACGACTTTGGCGTTCCACGGATCCACCGTTCCCGGCAACACGCAGGTGGCCGTAGCGCCCAACGCCGCGGCGGTGCGCAGCAACGTACCGGCGTTTCCCGGATCTTGGATGCCATCGAGTACGAGGAGACGAACCGTCTTGGGCAACACCAACGTGTCGAGCGTGGCGGACGGCTGTTCCGCCACGGCCAGGACGCCTTGCGGGGACTCGGTGTCCGCCGCCGAGGCGAACTCCGTATCGCTTACGCGCGTCATCGGGACGCCGCGGGCGGCCAACGCTGCCGCGAGCGCCTCGCCGCGGGGGGTCCGCTCCAAGTCCTCACTCACCAACGCACCGGTCACCGCCATGCGCGACGCCAGCAGCTCCTCCACCGTCCGGATACCCTCGGCGACGAAGAGTCCACTGCGTTCACGCGCCTTGCGGCGCCCCAGGTCCCTGGCTAGGGTCAGTAATCCCATGCGTACACTCAAGGTTCTCGCCATCGCCGCCCTCGTGAGCGGCTGCGCCGTCTCCACGCAGCAGGAAGTGGAGATGGGCGCCGGCTATGCCCAGAAGATCAACAAGGAGCTCCCGCTCATTCAGGACGCGGAGCTCAACCGCTACATCAACGTACTCGGCGATTCGATCGCCCGCATCGCCGACTCACGCAACCTCGACTGGCAGTTCTTCATCGTGGACAGCAAGGACGTCAACGCCTTCGCCGTCCCCGGCGGCTTCATCTATATCAATCGCGGGCTCATCGAACGCGCGCAGAACCTGTCGCAGGTCGCCGGCGTGCTGGGGCACGAGGTGGGCCACGTGACCATGCGGCACTCCGTCCGCCAGATGCAGAAGGCGCAGGGCGCGAACGTCGGCCTCACCGCCGTGTGTGTGCTCACCAGCATCTGCAACAACGAGTTGAGCAACGCCGCCATCGGACTCGGTGCGAACGCAGCCTTCGCCAACTTCTCGCGTCAGGACGAGGACGAAGCGGACTCCGAAGGCGTGCAGTACATGGTGCAGGCCGGCATCGATCCGACCGGCATCCCGGAGATGTTCCAGATCCTGCTGAGCGAACGGGAAACCAAGCCAGGGGCGCTCGACGCCTGGTTCCGGTCGCATCCGCTCGAAGAGTCGCGCATCGCCGCGTCGCGTGCCCGCATCGCGAAGCTCCCGCCGGAGTCGCTCAACGGTCTCACCAAGGACTCGCCGAACTTCCAGGCGTTCAAGGTGCGCCTCTCCGCGCTGCCACCCTCGCCGCCGAGCCGGTAGGCGCCGGCGGCCCCTCCGGCCGCTCAGGGCAACACCTCGCGCCGCCCGTTCACCATCGCCCGCGCCTCCCGGCGGGGCACCGCCACATCACCATCGATGGCGGCGATCACGACGTCCGCGAGTTGTTGCACGCCCATCAGTCGCGGGATGAAGACGAAGGCCGCGCCGTCGTTGTCGAGTCGTCGCGCGAGCGCCCAGGTATCGGCGGTGACGATCACGCGCGCCGTCGGGTTCATGCCACGCACGGTGCGCAGCAACCGATGATTGTCGATGCCCTTGAGCACCGCATCCGGGATGCTGGAGATCACCACGTCCGCCTTGTCCACCTCGGCGTGTTGCAGCGAGTCGAGATGGCTCACATCGCCGTACTGCCAGACGACGCCGCGTGCCTCCAGCGCCTCGCGGGTCTGGGGATTGAAATCCACCACCGCGATCTGCGAGGCCAGGCTGGGATCGCGCTGCAGCAGCTCATGCAGGAGCGAGCTCGCCTGCCGGTGGAAGCCGAGGAACATGATCTCGCGGCCGTGCCGCGGCACCGGATCCTCCCCCGTGCTGTCGTCGCGGACACCGAACCGGCGCAACAGCGGTGCGAGCGCGAGATAGATCCGATGATTGTTCAGGATGCCGTAAGTCGAGATCACGGACGTCAGCGTCAGTGTCCACACGATCGTCGATAACGCCGCCGTCCCGATGTGTTCGAGCCGCACGCCGATGGTGCAGATCACCAGCGAGAACTCGGAGATCTGCGAGAGATTCACTGCCGGGACCACCGAACCGCGGATCCCGATGCGGTTGATCAACAGCGCCGGGGTGATCGTCAGGAACCGCGAGACGATCACGAACAGCGAGAGCAGCGCGGCGGTGACCACCGTCGTCACGTCCGGCCACGCGATCTGCGTGCCCAAGGCGACGAAGAACAACGTGATGAAGAAGTCGCGCAGACTCACGACCTTGGCCGTCACGTCCAGACTGTACGGGAAGGTCGAAAGCGCGACGCCCGCCACCAGCGCACCCATCTCCTTGGAAAGCCCGAGCGCCGCCGAGGCCAGCACCAGCGTGAAGCACCACGCCAATGCGCCGAGCACCAGTAGCTCGGGCCGTGTGCTCATCGACCGGAACAACACGGGGAGCACGAAACGCGAGGCCGCCAGCGCGGCGACCACCACCGTCGTTCCTTTCACCAGCTGCAGGACCAGCACCCCGAGGCTCGGCGTCGCGAGTTCAGGTTGCAGCGCGAGGAACAGGATGGCCCAGATATCCTGGAAGACCAGGATGCCGAGCGTGAGGCGCCCAGGAAGCCCCTCGAGTTCCGACTTGTCGTAGAGCAACTTCACCACGATCATCGTGCTCGAGATCGCGCAAGACACCGCGAGGTACAACCCGCCGTAGCCGGCGACCAACGTCGGCGCGAGCAGCGGGATGACCAGCATGCCCATCGCGACCGACAGCGCGAACTGGCCCACCCCGGCCGTTGCCACCGCGGATCCCGCCGCGCGCAGTTTGCGCAGGTCGATCTCGAGTCCCACCATGAACAGCAGCAGGATCAACCCGAGCTCGGAGATCGGCGTGATGTTCTCGGGCGAGATCCAACCGAATCCCTCGGTCGGCCCGACGAGCACGCCCGCGGCGATATAGCCGAGCAGCAGCGGCTGACCAAGGAAGCGCGCCACCATCGCGAACGCGGTCGCCGCCACCACGGCGACGCCGATATCGGTCAGCAGGCCATGGGGCATCGACTACAACCGGCGCACGAAGGCCTCGACCACCGCACAGAACGCCACACCGGCGCGCGCGCCCACCTCCACCACTTCCGAGTGGTCGAGCGGCGCCGCCGTGATGCCCGCCGCGTGGTTGGTGATGCACGAGATGCCCGCCACCCGCATCCCCAACGCCGCAGCGACGATCACTTCGGGCACGGTGCTCATCCCCACCGCGTCTGCGCCCATCCGCTCGAGCATGCGGACCTCCGCCGGGGTCTCATACGTCGGCCCCAACAGGCCCGCGTAGACGCCGCGCTGCAGGCTGACCCCCATCGATCGCGCACTCTCCTCCAACAACGTCTGCAGCCGCGGTGTCCACGGCGCACTCATGTCGGGGAATCGGACCTCACCCGGCTGTGCCGGCCCCGTCAACGGATTGCGGAACATCAGGTTCAGGTGGTCCGCGATGATCATGAGATCGCCGGGCTTGAACGTGCGCCGCACCCCGCCGGCCGCGTTCGACACGAACAGCGTACGCGCGCCCAGCGCATGCACCACGCGGATCGGCAGCGCCGCGACCTGGGCGCTGTGTCCCTCGTACATGTGGAATCGGCCAGCGAGCATGAGCACCTCGCGCCCACCGAGCATGCCGCGGATCAGCTCGCCCTTGTGCCCCACCACACTGGGCGCGTGAAAGCCAGGGATGTCGCCGTACGGCACGCGCGTCGCGTCGGTCACGCGGTCCGCGAGCGTACCGAGCCCGGACCCGAGCACGATCGCCGCGACCGGCGCCTGAACGCCGAGTCGCTCGCGCACCGCGTCCGCCGCGCGCATGGCCTCCGCGGCCCCCCCCGATCCACTGACAGTCTGTCCGCTCATCGTTCCCTCCTCATTCAATGGGTGCCGCGCGACTCAGCGCAGACTCTGCCGCAGTGCCGCGATCTCCGAATCGATCGTCGCGACGAGCGCATCCCGCTCAGCGGACGGAAGGAACGCGTTCGTGAAACCCTGTCGCGCCAACTGCGTCAACTCGTCGAACGAGAACCCGAGGTGCTTCGCTGCGAGCCCATACTCGCTCACCAAGTCGGTGCCGCTCATCAGACGGTTATCCGTATTGATCGAGACCTGCAACCCGGCATCGAAGTAGCGGCGCAGCGGATGCTGGTCCACCGACGCGATCGCGCGTGTCTGCACGTTGCTGGTCAGGCAGCACTCGATCGCCACACCGGTCGCCTTTGCCTCCGCGAGCAACACCGGGTCCTCGATGAGACGCGTGCCATGGCCGATGCGATGCGCGTGACACACATGCATCGCTTCCGCCACCGACGACGCACCGGCGCCTTCACCGGCGTGGCACGTACACGGCAGCCCGTGCGCCTCGCAATATGCGAACGCCTGCGCATGCACCGAAGCCGGATGCCCCGCCTCGCCGCCCGCGAGATCGAATCCCACGACGCCGTCGCCCTGGAAGTCCACGGCCAGCCACGCCAACTCCAACGAGGTGTTTGCCGGCATGTTGCGGATCGCGCAGACGAGCACGCGCGAGACGATCCCGTACTCACGCGCCGCACGGGCCAATCCACGAAGCGGGGCTTCCACCGCCTGCTCGAGCGTGAGCCCGGCTCGCACGTTGAGGATCGGCGCGTACCGTACCTCGAGGTACCGCACCCCTTCCTTCGCGCAGTCCTCGGCGAGTTCGTACGCGATCCGTTCCATCGGTTCCGCCTGCTGCATCACCGAGAGCGTGATCGCGAAACGTTCGAGATACTCCTCGAGGTTGTGCGCGTCATCCACCAGCATGTAGTCGCGCAGCGCCTCGGCGCTGTCGCGCGGCATCTTCACCTTCAGGTCGCGCGCGAGTTCCAGCATCGTCTCGGGTCGCAACGAGCCATCGAGATGACAGTGCAGTTCCGCTTTCGGCAGTCGGCGGAGCAGATCGCTCGTGATGACGGTCATCTCACTCGGGCTCGGACTCGGCGCCGCGGATCCGCGCCGAGACGACCCGCATCACGTACCCGCCGGTGAGCAGCGTATCGTTCGCGACCGGCAGTCCGCGCGAGTCGGCTACCGCGCGCGTGCCCGCGCGCAGTTCGTCGGCCGCCGCCGCGTCCGCCGCCGCGACGGCGTCGAGGACGGTGCTCCCTACAGGCACCGAGACACCGACGCCGTTCACGAAGACCCGCAGTGGTTCGGTCATGGCAATGCAATGATGCGCGGTGCCGAGAGCGCCGGTGTCACCACGAGGCGACCCCCAGGCATGGACCGCAGGTGATTGATTAGTGCATCGAGGTCGAGCTGATTGATCTCCTCGATCGTCGCGTCCTTGGCGAGCGCGGCGCCGTCGCCGCCGGACGACAGGAAGTTGGTCATGATCACCCGGTAGCGTCGGCGGTCGTCGAGAGGTGACCCGTCGCCCATGGTGACCTTCCGCAGTCGCGCGCCGGCGGGTGCCGCGGCATCGAACTCCAACCGCACGCCACTCACATGGAAGCGGATCCCGTTGACGTCGACGAGCGCCTCGAAATAGCGGCGGAGCGCGCGCCCCTGGATGGTCACGGCGACCAGGCGGTTCTCGAACGGTTGCACCTCGAAGAGCTGGCCCCAGGTCACGGTGCCCGCGCGCAGTTCCGCACGGATCCCGCCGTTGTTCATCACGCCCACATCGCCCTTGCCGGCGAGTCGCTGTGCGTCGGCGATGAGGTTGCCCAGCGCATATTGGTCGCCGTCCCGCGGCAGCCGCTCGGCGTTCTCCACCACGGGCGCGTTCACGCGATCCGCAACGGTGGCCCAGGTGCGTGCCACCAGCGCCTGCACCGTCAAATCCGGCGAGATGCGGTCGCTGACGACGTCGAATACCTGCGGACGCACCGTCGCGCCACGCTGCACGTTCATCGGTAGGTCGATGATACCGATGGAACGTCCGTTGTTGCGCGCCTGCACGATCGGTGTGCCGTCAACGATCGTCGCGACCAGCGAGTGTGTGTGGCCGCTCACGATCGCGTCGACGGTCCCTTCACCGATCTCGCGCGCGAGGTCCATGACCTCGCCGCGGCAGCGGTCCGGCGCATCGATGTCGCAGAATCCACCCAAGTGCGCCGCGAGCACCACCAGCGACGCGCCACGCGCCCGCAACGCCGCCGCTCGCTGCGTGACGATCGGTCCCGGTGGCAGGAATCGCAGGTCTGCCACGTGCTTCGGCATCGTGGTGAACGACGTTGCCGGGTCGGCGATCCCGATCACGCCAACGCGCACACCGTCCACTACCAACAGTGTGTCATCCGGGATCCACGGCACATCGCGCCCGTCCACATACGTCACGTTCGCACCGAGCACCGGCGAGCGGAGTTGCTGCATCAGCGAGCGCAGCGTGTCCTGCCCCCAGTCGAACTCGTGGTTCCCCAGCGCCCCCGCGACGAAGCCCATCGCATTGAGTATCTCGGCCGTGCTCCGGCCGAACGTCAGATTGGACGCCGGGGTACCCTGGAACAGATCGCCACCGTGCAGGAGCAACGGCGTGCAGAGGGGGAGGCACTCGGTCGCGTAGCGCTTCAGCTCCGCCGCAACCTCCGCCGCGCCACCACGATTGCCGACGTTGCCGGCCGGACGCTTGAGCAGCGCCCCGTGGAAGTCGTTGATCGCGATGATGCGCAGCGTCCGCTGCGGCGCGAGAAGCGTCCAGTTCTGCACGAACACGTCCTGCGGTTTCAGTTCACCGCGGCGACGCACATCCTGGATGAGCAGGTCTCGGATCTCGACGGGGCTCTCGAACACGACCGGTGCACTCCGGAGCATGTCGTATCCGCCCGCTCCGCCCGCGCGGTAGTTGTTCACCGCGACCGTGAACGAATCGGTCGGCACCATCGGCTTGCCGTTGAACGTCAACGCCACGATGCGCGAACCGATGGGCCGCGAGAGGTCCATCGTGTAGTCGGCGCCCGACAGGATATCGAAGTTGTATCCGGGGATGCGCGGATCAGGACCCGTGCGGACCCCGCCACGGCCGTCCGCCTCCACCACCCAGTACTTCGCACTCTGCTCGAGGAACAACTTCACCTGCGCCCCCGTGAGCTTCACGGCGCGCAGGGAGTTCTCGTACGGATAGAGCTGTGCGATCTGCGAGACCGTGATCGGTCCCGGCGGGATAGTCGCGTTGAGCGTGAACGCCGACGCCACACTGAGTTGCGCGCCCGTCGCCTTGCGCTGGACCTCTTGGATGAGATCGATCAGCGGCATGTCCTGCACCCGCGCCGAGTCCGTGCGCCACGCCACGGCAGTACGCCCGATCACTTCGGTGGAGTGCGTCACCGCGGCGACGTGGGCGCGCGCCACCGCCTTCACCAGCGCCGGATGCTCGGCGTACCCGCGCGCTTGTACGAGCACGCCGGACTTCGTCGCGACGCGCCATCGCCCGCCCTGCTTCACCATCGCTAGCGTTGCGACGGCGAGGCTCGTGGCCCAGTTCCGTGGTTGCACAAGCAGCACGCCATTGATCGTCGTATCGGCCATCTCGCGATGCGAGTGCCCGATGACGATCAGGTCGATACCCGGCACTTCGCGTGCGACCCGCGCCATCGGATTCTCGCTGGGCAGCGCCGTGCCGACCGTGTCGTACGACGCCTCACCCTCGAGCCCGGCGTGCGCGACGACGACCACCACATCAGCCCCGTCGGCGCGCGCGGCCTGCACCTGCGCCGGCAGCGCAGCGACGATGTCGCGCACCACGAGCCGACCCTTCAGGTTGTCCCGATCCCAGACCATCGATCCCGGCGTCGTTACGCCGATGATCGCGATCTTCACCTTGCGTCGGGTGACCATCGTGCGGCCGGGATAGCGCTTCCCACCGTCCAGGCGCTCCGCGTTCGCCGCGAGGAAGGGGAACTTGGCCCGCGCCGTGGCCCGGTCCAGGATGTCCAGCCCGTAGTTGAACTCGTGGTTCCCGAGCGCTGCGGCGTCGTACCGCATTGCGTTCATGGCGGCCACCACCGGGTGCGGCGCGAGTGAATCCACGCGCGCCGCGACGTACGTCATCGGGTTGCCCTGGAGCAGGTCGCCAGCGTCCACGAGGACCACACGTCCGCTCGCCGCACGGCGCAGCGAGTCCACGATCGTCGCCACGCGCGAGAGCCCGCGCGCTGGGTCGTCGGCATTGGCGTAGTAGTCCCAACTGCGCAGCCGACCATGGACGTCGGTGGTCGCCGCGATCTTGAGTTCGACCCGCTCCTGAGCCCCGGCAGGGAGCGCCGTCACGCAGGCGAGCAGGGCCAAGAGGCGAGTCATCGTTCGCATCTCGAAAGCTAGTTCCCACAACCCCTTACGGGAGAGGGGCGGGGCGTTGACGCACCCCCGAGTACACCCCCAAGTTGCACGGGTCCCCGATACAAGACCGTGACGCCACCGCCCTGTCTCGCCCCGACGGGCCCGGGCATCTTCCTCCGCGTGTTCGGCACGCCCCTCCTCCTGATGAATCCCCTGATCATCGGCATCGCCGGCGGCTCCGGCTCCGGCAAGTCGACCGTCGCTCGTCGGGTGGCCCAGGCACTCCCCGGCGCCCGCGTCGCGTTCATCGACATGGATGCCTACTACCGGGATCATCAGAACCTCACCTTGGAAGAACGGCGTCGGGTCAACTGGGACCATCCCGATGCCTTCGACATCGGGCTGCTGGCCGACCATCTCGCCGCGCTCGCGCGCGGTGAGGCGATCGACAAGCCGGTCTATGACTTCGTGCAGCATCGGCGGTCCAGCGATGTCGTGCATATCGAACCGGCCGACGTGATCGTGCTCGACGGTATCCTGCTGCTGGTGGACGAGCGCATCCGCGCGCGGTGCGACGTGAAGGTCTTCGTCGATACCGACGCGGACATCCGACTCATCCGACGCATCCGACGCGACATGGCCAAGCGCGGGCGGCCGCTCGAGGAGATCCTCGATCAGTATCTCAACACGGTGCAGCCGATGCACATGCAGTTCGTCGAACCGAGCAAGCGATACGCCGACATCATCATCCCGCGTGGCGGAGAGAACGTGGTCGCGATCGATCTCCTGCTCGCATCCATCACACGGCGATTCGCCGGGAGCAGCGCGTGAAGCCGACCATGAGTGCAGGTGAACGGATCCTCGTCGTCGATGACGAGCCGGACATCGTCGCGCTCGTGGTCTATCATCTCGCCAAGGCGGGGTACCGCGTGTCGTCCGCCGCGTCCGGATCCGACGCGCTCGCGCTCGCCAAGCGAGACCGACCCGCGCTCGTCGTGTTGGACCTCATGCTCCCGGGCATGTCAGGCTTCGATGTGCTCGCCAAGCTCCGCGACGATGAAGGCACCGCCAAGATGGGCGTGCTCATGCTCACCGCCCGCAAAGAGGAGCCCGATCGCATTCGTGGGCTCGAACTCGGTGCTGACGACTATCTCACCAAACCGTTCAGCCCGCAGGAGCTCGTGCTGCGCGTGGGCGCGATCCTGCGCCGAGTCGCCGGAGGCGGCGAATCGCCCGACGTGCTCACCATCGGCCCTATCCGCATGGACCGTTCGGCCCACCGCGTCACGGTCGAAGGTCACGAGGTCGAGCTCACCCCCACCGAGTTCAAGCTCCTGCTCACACTCGCCGAACGTCGCGGCCGCGTGCAGGCGCGTGGGCACCTGCTCGAAACCGTCTGGGAAGCGGCGCCTGACATCCAGACGCGCACCGTCGACATGCACATCCAGCGGCTGCGCACCAAGCTGCATCCGGCCGGAGACCTCATCGAGACGGTGCGCGGGTTCGGCTATCGATTGAAGTCGCCCGACGGGCGCGAGGCGTAAGCAGCGCGTGCGGCTCACCCAACGGCTCCTCCTGGGAGCCCTCGTCGTCGTCGGTTTCCTCGCGATCGCCATCTTCGTCATCGTCGATCGCCAACTCAATCGTCGGCTCTCGGACGACGCCACGACGTTCCTCTCCCGAGAGGCGCAGTTGGTTGGCGACCTGTGGGTCCGCGACGTCGGCTTCCCGGATTCGCTCGCCGACCGCAGCGGACGCGCCCTCGGCCGGCGCGTCACGCTCGTCCGCACTGACGGTGTTGTGGTCGGCGACTCCGAGTTCGACGGCGAGCGGCTGGCGCAGCTGCAGAATCACTCGCAGCGTCCGGAAGTCGCGACCGCGCTCGCCGGGCAGACCGGTACTTCGCGCCGCGGCTCTCCCTCGACGGGCGAGGAGGAGATCTACGTCGCCGTGCCGGTCGAAGGGCTCGGCGTCGCGCGCGTCTCCTTCCCCACGGCGAGTCTCGACGCGGTCCTCGCGGCCTCGCGCCGCGATATCGGCACCGCGGCGCTCGTCGCATTGTTCGGCGCGTTGGCCATCGCTTTTCTCTTTTCCCGCTCGGTCTCCCGTCCCGTTGAGGAACTCCGCGACGTCGCGCAGGCACTCGCCGACGGCGATCTCGCGCGTCGGCCCACGCTGCGCGCCCCCGGTGAGGTCGGCGATCTCGCGGTGGCGCTCCGGCGGCTGGCCGAGCAGCTCTCGGCACGCCTGCGCGCGCTCGAAGCCGACGAAACCCTGCTAGTGCAGCTCACCGAGTCGCTCTACGAAGGCGTGATCGCGGTCGACACGGCCCAACAGGTCGTCCGCATCAACGAGACCGCACGACGCCTGCTCGGCGTACAGGCACCGCTCCCGTTCCCGCTCGAACTCCTGCCTCGCGAGGTGGCCCTCCGCGACGCCCTGCTCTCCGCGTTCGCCGGAGAGACCACCGAAGGCGCTGAGGTCGTGATCTCGGGTCGCACGCTCAACGTCACCGCGCGGCCGCTCCTCGAGGGCGGTGCCGTACTCGCCCTCTTCGACCTCACCCGTGTGCGACGACTCGAAGCCGTCCGCCGCGATTTCGTCGCCAACGTCTCACACGAACTGCGCACGCCGCTCACCATCGTCGGCGGCTTCGCGGAGACCCTCGCGGACGCAGACGTGAGCCTTGAGGACCGCCGTCAGTTCGCCGACCGCATCCTCGGGAACACGAGGCGGATGCAGCGCATCGTGGACGACCTGCTCGACCTTTCGCGCATCGAGTCCGGAGGTTGGCTGCCCAATCCGATTGCCGTGAGCATCAGCGCGATGGCGGCTGACGTCCTGAGTGCCGCGCGAGACGCCGCGAACCAGAAGGGACTTACGCTCGGGGTCGATATCGACCCTTCGGTCAGCGTCGTGCACGCCGACGCGACCGCGCTGCGCCAGATCCTCGGCAACCTGGTCGACAACGCCGTGCGCCACACCGCGACGGGCGAGGTGACCCTGTTCGCGAAGCCGCATGAACGCGGCGTGGCCATCGGAGTGAGGGACACCGGGATTGGCATCGCAGCGGAGCACCTGCCGCGCATTTTCGAACGCTTCTATAGGGTCGATCCCGGCCGGTCCCGCGAGCAAGGCGGCACGGGTCTAGGACTCGCGATCGTGAAGCATCTCGTCGAGGCCCACGGCGGACGCGTCCGCGCGGAAAGCGTGGTGGGACAAGGCACAACCATCAGCGCGGTGCTCCCCAAAGTAACGGCGTAGTTCGGGTCCGTTACAAATCCGTTGCACTTCCGTGGACTGCCCGGTACCGGGTCTTGGGAGCTTTGATGCGTCCTCCTCGACTGCACGTGAGGATGACCTGACAAGCTCCTTCCGTACCGACCATTCCACGAGACGCCCAATGCGCCGTGTTACCCGACTGATCACCGCTCTGTTTCTCAGCACCTCGCTCGTCGCGCCCGCGCTCCACGCGCAGACGCCGACGACGGGGCGCATCACCGGCCGCGTCGTTGACGCGGCGAGTGGTGCGGGACTCTCCGACGCCGGCATCCAGGTCGTCGGCACCACGCTCGGCACGATGTCCGGTGTCGACGGCCGCTTCGCCCTGCCGGCGGTTCCCGCCGGTACGGTGACCTTGCAGGTGCGCCGCATCGGTTACGCGCCCAAGACCGTCACCGGGCTCTTCCTCGACGCGGGCAAGACGCTGGTGCAGGACGTCGCACTCGCGCAGGCCAGCGTGCAGCTGACCGCGCAGGTCGTGACCGCCGAAGCCGAGCGCGGCTCGGTGAACTCGGCGCTCGACCAGCAGAAGAACTCCGTGAACGTCGTCAGCAGCATCACCTCCGAGCAGATCGCCAAGAGCCCGGACGGTGACGCCGCGCAGGCCGTCGGCCGCGTGTCCGGCGTCAGCGTACAGGACGGCAAGTACGTGTTCGTCCGCGGACTGGGCGACCGTTACACGCAGACCTCGCTCAACGGCGCGCGCATCCCGAGCCCGGAGCCCGAGAAGAAGGTCGTGCCCCTCGACCTCTTCCCCACGGGTCTGCTCCAGACCATCACCACCATCAAGACCTTCACGCCGGATCAGCCGGGCGACTTCAGTGGCGCCACGGTGGACATCCAGACGAAGGAGTTCCCCGCACAGCGCACGTGGGCGATGAGCACCTCCACCGGTGCCTCCGAAGCCGTTCTCGGCCGCAACATGGTGATGCCGGGCCGAGTCCGCGGCGATCTCTTCGCGATCGGTGCCGGCCCGCGCTCCCTGCCGAGCTTCGTGCAGCAGTTCGGGAACTTCTCGACCACCAATCCGGGTCAGGCGGACTACAACCGCATGGTGAGCGAGTTCCGCAACTCGTGGACGCCGCGTGAACAGGAAGGCGGTCTCAATGGCTCGACCTCCGTCTCCGTCGGTGGCAACGACCCGGTGTTCGGTCAGCGAATCGGCTACCTCGTCTCCGGGACGTACTCGTACGCGCAGGAAGCCCGTGTCGACCAGCGCCGCGCTCTGGCGCTCGCGACGTCGGGTGCCGAGGCGACGGAAGTCGACCGCTTCACCGGCAACAGCGGCAAGTCCAGCGTCCTCTGGGGCGGCATGGCCAACTTCAGCACGCTGCTCGGTGGCCGGACGCGCTTGGCGCTCAATAACACCTACAACCGTACCATGGACTCCGAGGCGCGCAACGAGACCGGTTTCTCGGAGAACCTCGGTATCCCGTTCAACATCTCGCGCCTGAAGTATGTGGAGCGCAGCGTTCGCTCCACGCAGCTCCTCCTCCAGTCGGACCTCACGGCGAGTCAGAAAGTCGAAGTCGCACTCAGCGCCACCGGCGTCGAGCGCCTCGAACCCGATCGCTCCGAGTTCGTGCAGGCGATCTTCAACGACCCGTCGACCGGCCAGGCGCTCGCCCCGCAGTGGTTCTCCGCGTCCAACGAAGGCGCCGTCCGTACCTTCAGCGACCTCTCCGAGCAGGCCTACGAGGCCCGCGGCCACTATCGCATCCAGTTCGGCGAAGTCGGCCGCTCGCTCGCACTCAAGGTCGGTGGCCTCGGCCGCTATGGCTCGCGCGACGCGAACAGCTCGGCGTACAGCATCAACGCGTCCGGCATCTCGCAGGCCGATCGCGAGCTCGCCGCCGAGACCATCTTCGACGGCCGCTACACCTCGCCCACCGACAACGTCTGGCGTGTGACGCCGATCGGCGTGGGTGGCAGCTACACCGCGACCGACTACCTCGGCGCCGGTTTCGCGATGATCGAGAAGGAGTTCGGACCGCGCTGGCAGCTGATCACCGGCGCACGAGCCGAGTACTCCGACGTGCTCGTGAAGGCTGTGCCGACGGTCGGCGCCGTGTCGAGCACCAACCCGACGTTCCTTGATGTGCTCCCGGCGATCGCGCTCACGTTCCGTCCGTCCGAGTCGGTGAACCTGCGCGCCTCGGCGTCGCAGACGGTGTCGCGCCCCGAGTATCGTGAGCTCGCGCCTATCCAGTACCGCGAAGTCATCGGCTTCGACAACGTGCTCGGCAACCCCGACCTCAAGCGCGCGCTCATCCAGAACTTCGATCTGCGTTGGGAGTGGTACCCGAACATGGGCGAGGTGGTCAGCGTCGCGCTGTTCGCTAAGCGCTTCACCAATCCGATCGAGCGCGTCTACCGCGGCTCGTCGGGCACGCGCATCATCACCTTTGTCAACGCCGACGGCGCCGACAACTACGGCATCGAACTCGAGGGGCGCAAGAACCTCGACTTCATCGCCGACGCGCTCACCAACTTCAGCATCTCGGCCAACGCCACGGTGATGCAGTCCGACATCCGCCTGGCCGGCCAGTCGATCGCCGTGACCAACAGCAACCGCCCGATGGTGGGCCAGGCTCCGTACATGTTCAACACGGGCCTCACCTGGACCTCCAACGCCGGTTCGTCCAGCGCGACGCTCCTTTACAATGTGGTCGGTGAGCGCATCACGGACGCCGGCGAAGTGCCGCTGCCCGACGTGAAGGAGCGCGAGCGTCACATCGTCGACTTCTCGCTCCGCCTGCCGGTGAACTCCCGGGTCTCGGCCCGCCTCGACGCCCGCAACCTGCTCGACGCGCCGTACCGCTTCGAACAGGGCCCGGTGACGCGTGAGACGTATCGTATCGGTCGCAGCTACACGGTCGGTTTCAGCTGGAAGCCGTGAGCGACGTGACATCCCCGTGACAGAAACGCCGCCGTGTGCTTACACGGCGGCGTTTTGTTTCCTATGCTGGCGCGCGCGCGGTGCGCTGCGTCGACCCTCTTCCCGGACTCCCTATGTTCCGCCTGCCCCGCATGCGCACGCTTGGCGCCGCCGCCGCGTCGCTCTTGTTGCTCTCGGCTTGTAACGACGATGACGATACGACCGGCCCGCCGGTCGTCGGCGCCGCGACGATCAACGCGAATATCACCGCCAACCGCACGCTGTCTGCCGACACGGTCTACACCATCAGCGGCTTCGTGCAGGTCACGAACGGCGCGACCTTGACCATTCAGGCCGGCACGACGATCCTCGGCGACTTTGACGTGCTGGGATCTTCGTTGTTCATCACGCGCGGCGCGCGCATCGTGGCCAATGGCACGGCGGCGGACCCGATCATCTTCACGTCCGAGCGCGCGGTCGGCCAGCGCCAGGCCGGCGACTGGGGCGGCTTGATCATCATCGGCAACGGCATCATCAACCGCGCCGCACCGGTCGTGCTCGAAGGGACCGGCACGGGCCCGTCCAACCCGTCGCAGGAATACTCGGGTGGCACGAGCAACACCGATAACAGCGGCACCCTCCGTTACGTCCGCGTCGAGTTCGCCGGCTACGGCACGGCAGCGGATCAGGAGCTCAACACCTTTACGTTCGCAGCGGTCGGCAGCGGCACGACGGCCGAGTACCTCCAGGCGCTCTACGGCCTTGATGACTCGTTCGAGTGGTTCGGCGGCGCGATGGACGCCAAGTACCTCGTGTCGTACGAGGCCGGCGACGACCACTTCGACATGTCCGAAGGCTATGTCGGTCGCCTCCAGTACCTGATCTCGTACCAGAGCGCCAAGGTCGTCAACCGTCCGGGCGCGGGTAACGCGTCCAATGACCCGCAGGCCATCGAGAACGACGGCTGCAACGGCACGGGCTGCGCCACGGGCCAGAACTCCACGCCGTTCACCACGCCCGTGGTGGCCAACTTCACGCTCATCGGCCCGGGTACGGGCACCGACTTCGATCCGACCTCGGGCGGCTACGGCGCGATCCTTCGCCGCGGCACCGGCGGGTACTATGTGAACGGCGTGCTCGCGCGCTTCCCGAAGGGTGCGTTCGGCCTCCGCGACTCGACCACCACCAAGGTCCGCCTCAACGACGGCATCCTCGACATCCGCAACATGTTCGTCGCGGAGTCGCCGTCCATCTTCACCACGGCCTCGTCGGGCTTCGTCCTGACCGACTCGGTCGCGCGCAACCTCACGCGTGACGGCGCGGCGACGGCGGCCAGCCTCTTCACGACGCTGACCCTTCCCGCCACGACGACCGCTTCGTTCGACTGGACCCCCGCCGCGAGTTCCGCCATCGCCACCGGTGGTCTGACGACCTTCAGCGGCAACCTCGCGACCGCTGCCGGCACGTATGTGCTCGGCACCGCGTTCCGCGGCGCTGCTGCGCCGTCGGGCGCCAAGTGGTGGGCGGGCTGGACGAACTACGCCAAGAACTGAAGCTTTCCTGATGGGCGAGCGGCCGGGGCCCGAACATCGGGTCCCGGCCGCTTCGTTCGCTGACGCACGACGCCACCTGAACCGTCCACTCATGCCCCGCTCGTTGCGCACGTTCGCCCTCTTCGCCCTCACCAATTCGGTCGTCCTCGCCGGCGCGGCGTGTACCGCACGTGATTCCGCGCCGGAGGACGCCGAGGCACCCTACGTCGGTGTCGTCGACAGTGCATTGCCCATCGACACCCTCCTTCGGCGCTTCCGCGCCACGATCGCGGACACACCGCAAACGCTGGTCGGAGGCACGGCCGACCGTGAGACGCTCGCGCGCCAGCTCCTCGCCGCCGTGTCCGCACGGGACACGAGGGCGGTCCGCACACTTGTGCTCTCTCGCGCGGAGTTCGCCTGGCTCTACTATCCGCACTCCAAGTTCACCGCGCCGCCGTACGAGCTCGGGCCGGAGCTGGTGTGGATCCCCATGATCGGTGCGAGCGAGAAAGGCGCGAGCCGGCTCCTCGAACGACTCGGCGGACGTAGATTGGTCTTCGAGCGGCTCGTGTGCCCGGATTCCTCATCGCGTGAGGGTCCGAACCGCATCACCACGGGATGTGCCGTGCGCTTCGCGATCGTCGACTCCGCGACCGTCGAGCTGCGGCTCTTCTCCTCCTTCTTCGAGCGCGATGGTCGCGTGAAGGTACTGAGCTACGCCAACGACCTCTGATCCCCGCCTGAAGCACTCGCAGCCGTCGTTCGGTTGGCTGCGGGCGATGGTCTTCGGGTGGCTCGGCCTGTTGGCCGGCTTCGCGATCGGCATCGAATGGATCCGCTCGCGGCCGGCGGGCCCGCCCCCACCGTCCGGTGGGATCGATCTGGTCGGCGCCGGTGCGACACTCCCCTACCCGCTCTACCGGCGCTGGTTCTCCGAGTACGGCGCAGCCGAGGGAGTCCGGATCAACTATTTCTCCGTGGGCACCGGCGAAGGCCTGCGCCTGCTGTTAGCGGACAGCGTGGACTTCGGCGCGATCGACCGCCCGCTCAGAGCCGAGGAGCGCCGCGCGACGTCGTGTGGCCCGCTGGAAGTTCCCACCGTGGTCGGCGCGATCGTCGTCGCCTACAACCTTCCGGGCATCGCCGCGCCCCTCGCCCTCGACGAAGCGACGCTCGCGGCGATCTTTCTCGGGCGCATCACCCGATGGGATGCCGCCGAGATCCGCGCACTGAACCCGGGCGTGTCCCTCGGTCCCGTCCCGATCCGCGTCATCCGTCGTGCGCCGTCGAGCGGGACGAACGAGGTCTTCGCCCGGTACTTGGATGTTGATGCCACGTGGGCGGCCTCCCGCGCGTCGCGCGCGACGGTCGGTATCGGTGATGTCGTCGAGGGGAACGAAGGCGTCGCATCGCAGGTGCGCGTGAGCGCGGGCGCCATCGGCTTCCTCGAGCTGACGTACGCGCAGCAGAACAAGCTGCAGCTCGCGCGGTTGCGCAATCGCGCCGGGCGCTTCGTGACCCCAGACAGCGGCGCGCTCGCACGCACCGCGTCCGAGCTGCTCAGCGCGCCGGGCGGCGACACGCTGCTCGCGCTCGTCGGCGCGCGTGACACTGCGGCGTACCCCGTCGCGGCGCTTACCCGCATCGTGGCAGCGGGCGCCCTCGCAGACCCTCGCCGCGGCGGGCATCTCGTGGCCTTCGTGCGCTGGGCGCTCCGCGATGGTGCGACGGCGGCGGAGGCGTTAGGCTATGCACCACTTCCGGAGACGGTCGTGCGACGTCAGCTCGACCGCCTCGATGGCCTGCGCCCCGGCACCTGTCCCTCGACCCCACCACGCTGATGGCTCTGCGCGCCAACGAGGGCCCCTATCGCGCCGCGCGCGAGGATCGGGATCGTCGGATCGCGGCGATCGACATCGGGTCCAACTCCATCCGGCAGATCGTCGCGGACGTCTTCCCCGACGGCGAGATACGGATCGTGGACGAAATGAAGGCGGCGCCGCGGCTCGGCGCCGGGCTGTCCGCGACCGGCGCGCTCGACGAGCTACACATGACCGAGGCCGTGCAGGCGCTCGCTCGCATGGCGACGCTCGCCCGGCAGCTCGGGGCGAAGCGCATCGAGGTAGTCGCGACGAGTGCGGTTCGCGATGCCAGCAACGGACACACATTCCTCACGCGGGTGCGCAAAGAGAGCGGCCTCAAGCCGCGCGTGCTGGTCGGCGAGGAAGAGGCACGACTCGCCTTCCGCTCGGCGCTCGCACATTTCGAGCTGGGGCGCGGGCGCTCGGTCGTCATGGACATCGGCGGTGGGTCATTGGAGCTCGCGCTCGCCGCCGAAGGACTCGTCGAACGGCTCATCTCGTTCCCTTTCGGTGCCATCCGCATGACCGAGCAGTTCCTGCTCGGGCGTCCGACGGAGAAGGGCGTGCGGAAACTGCGGAAGTTCGTGCGCGCCGAGATCAAAAAGGTCATTCCGGTGCGTGACTGGCGCGGGGCCGAGGTGATCGGATCCGGCGGGACCTTCACGAACCTCGCCGGGATCTTCCTGGCGAGGCAGGGCGTGAAAGTGCGGAGCGTGCACGGCACACGCATCCCGAGGCACGAGGTGGAACACATCCTCGAACAGCTCGCGTCGATGTCCGTGGAAGAACGACTGACCGTACCGGGGCTGAACCCCGGCCGCGCGGACATCATCGTCGCCGGTCTCGCGGTCGCCGCCGAAGTGCTCTCCCGCGTCGAACCGCGCGAGCTGGTCGCCTCGGGTTTCGGGATCCGCGAGGGACTGCTGTTGGAGACCGCCCGGGTACGCGTGGTGATCGCCGATCCAGGCGAGGCTCGCGCACGCTCGGTGCTCGCCTTCGCCGAGAAGTGTCACTACGAGACCCCGCACAGCGAGCAGGTCCAGCAACTCGCACTCCAGCTCTTCGATACCGTCGGCGCGCGACTGGGGTGCGAACCGTCGGAGCGGCAGACGCTTTCCGATGCGGCGCTTTTGCACGACGTCGGCTATCACATCAACTACGAAGGACACCACAAACACTCGTTCCATCTGATCACGCACGCCGACCTCCTCGGCATCGCCCCGGAGGAGCAGGTCGTGATCGCCCACGTCGCGCGCTATCACCGCGGCGGTGAACCTAAACGCAAGCATACCCTCTGGTGGGAGCTGGACCGCGAGCGGCGTGAGCGTGTGCGGCGGCTCAGCGCGATCCTGCGGGTCGCCGACGGTTTGGACCGCGGACACGCCAGCGCCGTTGAGCGCGTGAAGGTTCGCTGGGTGGAGCGTGCGGTCCGTATCACGCCGGTGCCTCGCCGTGCGAGCGACACCATGCGTCTTGAGATCTGGGGTGCGAGCCGGAAGTCCGGGTTGCTCGCGGAACTGGCCGGTGTTCCGGTCGAGATCGTCGCGCCGGACGGAAGCGTCCTCACGCTCGACTCGGTCGACGCCTAGGGCGGGTCCCAGGCGGGCGCGCCGAGCAGGCGTGGCCGGTCGTCAGGGCCCTCGATCAGTCCGTGATCGCTGCGAACGCGGCACTCGACGACGGCGGCCGCCCCGGTCGCGCAGTACTCATCTGCACGGCGCTGGCGGGCACCGCGAAGGTCCCGCTCTCACGGCTCGCGCCCCACGAGTCGCGCAGGAGCATGCGGTGCGTCGCCCGCTCGCCGCGGTCGCCGGGCTGGCATTGGATGTAGCTGCCGTCCGGCTGGAGCTCCCACGCCTGACGATTGTCCTCGAGGCAGACGTCGAGCACCGATTGCAGCCGGAGCTGGAACTCGCGGTTCGCGATCGGCGTCACGACCTCCACACGGCGATCGAAGTTCCGGGGCATCCAGTCGGCCGAGCCGAAATAGTACTCCGGCTCGCCATCGTTGGCGAACATCCAGATCCGCGAGTGCTCGAGGAAACGCCCGATGATGCTGCGCACGCGGATGGTCTCGCTCAGCCCCGGCACACCTGGCCGGAGACAACAGATCCCGCGGATGATCAGGTCGATCTGCGCGCCGGCCTGACTCGCGGCATACAACGCCTCGATCACCTCCGGGTCCACCAGCGCGTTCATCTTCGCAACGATCCGCCCTCCGCGACCGGCGCTCGCGTGCGCGGCTTCCCGCCGGATGAAGCCCAGCACCTTCGCGCGCATGTTCGCCGGCGCGACGAGGAGCCGACGATACTCGGTCCGCCGCGCGTACCCGGTGAGCGAATTGAACAGGTCGCTGATGTCGGCCCCGATCGCCTCGTCGCAGGTGAGCAGCCCCACATCCGTGTAGGTGCGTGCCGTGCGGGTGTTGTAGTTGCCCGTACCGATGTGCACGTAGCGCCGGATGCCGTCGTGTTCCTTGCGCACGACCAACGCCGTCTTGGTGTGCGTCTTGAGTCCGGGCAGTCCGTACACGACGTGCACGCCGAACGACTCCAGCGTACGCGCCCACGCGATGTTGTTCACTTCGTCGAACCGCGCCTGCAGCTCCACCAACACGGCGACCTGTTTGCCACGCTGCGCCGCCCGCGTGAGCGCCTGCACGATCGCACCGTCGCCCGACGTGCGGTACAGCGTCATCTTGATCGCCAGCACCTGCTCGTCGCGCGCGGCCGACTCGATGAAGGTCTCCACCGACGCGCCGAACGAGTCGAACGGATGGTGCACCAGCACTTCGTGCTCGCGGATCACGTCGAAGATCGACCGCGACGCGTCACGCAGCTCGGCAGGGACCATCGCGATGAGCGGCGGGTCCCGGTGCTCGGGGATATCGATCCCGCTGAGCTTGATCAGATCACCGACGTCGAGCAGCGGACCGGGCTCATGGACTTCGCGCTCGGCGAGCGGTGCCATCTCGGGAGCCTCGCTGGCCCGTAACTCATCGAGCAACAGCTCCTGAAGATGACGAGGCGTACCCGTCTGAACCTCGAGCCGCACCACCTCGCCGAACCGCCGCTGGAAGAGCTGCTCCTCGATCATCGAGAGCAGGTCTTCCGGCTCCTCGGTGTGCGAGATCTCCAGGTCGGAGTACCGGGTGAGACGGAAGCAGTGGCAGCCGAGGATCTCCATACCGGGGAACAACGCATCCAGGCGCGCGGCCACGACCGCCTCGAGCGGGACGAACGAGTGCGAGCGCCCGGTCGGCACCCAGCGCGGGAGCGTCTTCGGGACCTTCACTCGAGCGAACCGCACTGCCCCGCTCTCGGGGTCGCGCAGCTCCACTGCGAGCGAGAGCGAGAGATTGGAGATGTAGGGGAACGGATGGCCCGGGTCCACCGCGAGCGGCGTCAGCACCGGATAGACCTGCGATTCGAAGAACGCCTCGACCTGCGCGCGCTCGTCCGACTCCAGTTCGTCCATCGCCAGCAGTCGGACACCGATGCGCCGCAGGGACGGCAGCAACACCTCGTGCAGACAGACCCGTGCGCGCTCCACCAGCGCGCGCACCTTCTGGTCCGTCAGCTGGAGTTGCTCCTCGGGGGATAGGCCGTCCGCCGAGGTCTGCAACACGCCGGCCGCGAGCTGACGCCGCAGCCCGGCGATGCGCACCATATAGAACTCATCGAGATTCGAATGGAAGATCGCGATGAACTTCAGCCGCTCCAGCAGCGGCGTCCGGTCGTCCTCGGCCTCGTGCAGCACCCGCGCGTTGAACTCGAGCCACGAGAGCTCGCGGTTCAGATAGTGCGGATTGCGCGAGGCGGCGGCGTGCATGACGGCTCAGCCGCGGATCGCCGCGACGACCCAGTACGAGATCGCGGCGACGAGCGCCGACGCGGGGATGGTGATGATCCAGGCCCAGACCATGCGCGACGCGACGCCCCAGCGGACTGCGGACAACCGGTTGGTCGCACCCACGCCGACGATCGCCCCGGAGATGGTGTGCGTCGTACTGACCGGAATCCCCATCGCCGTCGCGAGGAAGATCGCCGAGGCGCCACCCGTCTCCGCGCAGAAGCCGCCCATCGGACGGAGCTTCGTGACGCGCGATCCGAGCGTGTGCACGATCCGCCACCCGCCCATCAACGTGCCCATCGCGATGGCGAGATGCGCGCCGAGCTTGATCCAGAACGGGATCTCGTCGCCATTGGCCAGATAGAAATGCCGCAGGAAGCCGGTCTCGTTGGCGAAGTAGGCCTGACTCGTGACCAGGAGCGAGACGATGATGCCCATCGTCTTCTGGGCGTCGTTCGCCCCGTGCGAGAGCGAGAAGAGCGCCGAGCTGGTGATCTGCATCCCGCGGAAGATCGGTTCCATGGTCGCTCGGCGCGCGTTCCGGAACAACCAGGTGGTCGCGACCATGAGAAACCACCCGGCCGCCATGCCCACCAGCGGCGAGATGACAATGAACAGGACCGGCATGACCCAGCCGCCGAGCAGCAGGGCCGCGATGCCCGCCTTCGCCACCGCGGCGCCCCCATAGCCCCCCATCAGCGCGTGCGAGGAACTCGAAGGAATGCCGTACCACCAGGTGATCAGGTTCCACGTGATCGCGCCGAGGAGTCCCGCGAGGATCACGTCGGGATTCACGAGGGCCAGATCGATCAGTCCCTTCCCCATCGTCTTCGCCACGCCCGTGTCGAACAGGAAGAGCGCGAGGAAGTTGAAGGTCGCCGCCCACGCAACCGCGGTGAACGGACTGAGCACCCGCGTTCCCACGATCGTGGCGATTGAGTTCGCCGAATCGTGGAACCCGTTGATGTAGTCGAAGATGAACGCGACCAACACGATCGCGAGGATGTACCAGACCACGGTCAGGAGTTCTTGAGGGAGATGCTTTCGAGCACGTTGGCGACATCCTCGCACTCATCCACCGCGTGCTCGAGGTTGTCATAGACTTCCTTCCACTTGATCACCTCAAGCGCGTCCGGACTGCCCGAGAACAACGACTCGATCGCCTTCGAATAGATCGCGTCAGCCTTCTCTTCGAGCTCCTTGATCTGGCGGGCAGCTTTGTGCACCGCCGCGGGCGTCCGAATGTCCCTCACCCCGCGCGCGATCACGTCCGAACACTCCACGAGCACGTCCATCAGGGCGATCGCGTTCTCGCGGCGTTCAGTGATGTGGAACATCAGCGCCCGTCGCGCAGTCCCGTCCATCAGATCCACGACATTGTCGAGGCGGTTCGCCAACAGATGGATGTCCTCACGATCTAGCGGCGTCACGAAGCTGCGGTCGATGCGCTGCATGATCTCGTACGTCAGGGCATCGGCCGCGTGTTCCTCCTCCTTCACCTTCTTGGTGAGCTCGTCGAGCCGCGCCGGTTCATTGAAGAGGTCACGCAGGAGCACAGCGGCGGTCTTGAGCCGCGCCGCGAGCTGATCGAACAGTCCGAAAAAGCCTTCGTCCTTGGGGAGGAAACGCACGGAGAGTATCGCTCAGTGGGGAGATGAAGCGGCGCAGACACGCTCGACGAGCGTCAGGCCGATTCCGGGAGTAACTCGGGAAAGATACGCCCGCCCCGAAGAAGTGGGCAAACAGAGTCCAGTTCACCGTGGCAGAACCGTTACACGCCGTCCACCGCGCGCAAGAGCCCGCGCTGCAACAGGATGGACCGTCGGCGTTCGGTCAGTTCGGGGTCCTCGAACGCCCGCACCAAGAGCGCACCCGCCAAGAATCCTCCGATATGCGCCCAGGCGGCCACTCCACCCGAGAGGTCGCCGGCCTGGCCGAGCTGCGGAAGGCCCAGCAACACCTGCACCACCAACCACCAGATCAGCACCGCCCACGCCCGAACTGGAACGACGAAAATCAAGAAGAGCATCCGCACGCGCACCCGTGGGAACAACACCAGATAGGCGCCCATCATTCCTGAGATCGCTCCTGACGCGCCCACGGTCGGCACCGGCGATGCCGGATCCACGGCCACGTGCGCGCCCGCAGCGGCCAGTCCGCAGACGAGGTAGAACAGCAGGAAGCGCGGAGCGCCCATCACGTCCTCAACGTTGTTCCCGAACACCCAGAAGAACAAAAGGTTGACGAGCAGGTGCCCCCAGCCCCCATGCAGGAACATCGAGAGCACGGGCGTCCACCAGTTGATCGGGTTCTCGTCGATGGCGCAGACAAGCCCAGGCGCGATCGGGATTCCGCTCCCCAACACTGCCTGTTTCGTGAGCTCACCCGGCACCAATCCGAGGTTGCAGATGCTCCGCACCAGCCGGTCGTCGAACCCCGCTCCCTGAACGAGCACCCACACGCACCCGATCGCCGCGATGACCAATATGGTCATCACCGGCGGTCGGACGGTCGGATTGTCGTCGCTCAGCGGGATCATGTGTCGTCCTGTCAGCCGACCTTCTCACACCCTCTTCGACTCCTGCCGAAATGGCGTGAATCTCTGGTCCCCGACTTGCCGTTCAATCGAGCGTAACTCTCGCTCTCGCCGCACGTCGGCGATTCCTACCAGCGCTCAAGATACTCCGTCGAGGAACGAATGGCAGACAAGGTGATCGGTATCGACCTGGGCACGACCAACTCGGTCGTGGCGGTCATGGAAGGCGGCGACCCCGTCGTCATCCCCAACGCTGAAGGCGGTCGCACGACCCCCTCGGTCGTCGGCTTCAGCAAGGACGGCGAGCGCCTCGTCGGCCAGATCGCCAAGCGCCAGGCGGTGACCAACCCGCAGAACACGGTCTTCTCCATCAAGCGCTTCATGGGCGGCAAGATGAGCGAGACGCAGACCGAGACGGCCCGCGTGCCGTACAAGGTCGTCCGCGGACAGAACGATCTCGCGACGGTCGAGGTGCAGGGCAAGACCTACACGCCCCCCGAGATCTCGGCCATGATCCTGCAGAAGATGAAGCAGACGGCCGAGGACTATCTCGGACACTCAGTGTCCAAGGCGGTCATCACGGTGCCCGCCTACTTCAACGACTCGCAGCGCCAGGCCACCAAGGACGCCGGCAAGATCGCCGGCCTCGACGTGCTGCGCATCGTCAACGAGCCCACGGCGGCCGCACTCGCCTACGGCCTCGACAAGAACAAGAAGAAGGACGAGAAGGTCGCCGTGTTCGACCTGGGCGGCGGCACCTACGATATCTCGGTCCTCGAGCTCTACGAAGTCGACGGCACCCGTCAGTTCGAGGTGAAGTCGACCAACGGCGACACGCACCTGGGCGGCGACGACTTCGACCAGAAGGTCATCGACTGGCTCGTCGCGGAGTTCAAGAAGGACCAGACGATCGACCTCTCGAAGGATCCGATGGCGCTCCAGCGCCTCAAGGAAGCCGCCGAGAAGGCCAAGATCGAGCTGTCCGGCACCATGAGCACCGACATCAACCTGCCGTTCATCACGGCCGACCAGTCGGGGCCGAAGCACCTCAACTACCAGCTGACGCGCGCCAAGTTCGAGCAGCTGGTCGATGATCTCGTGAAGCGCACCATCCCGCCGATGGAGAAGGCGCTGAAGGACGCGGGAATGAACCCGAGCGAAGTTGACGAAGTCATCCTCGTCGGCGGCTCGACTCGCATCCCGAAGATCCAGGAGATCGTCAAGGAGTTCTTCAAGAAGGAGCCGAACAAGGGTGTGAACCCGGACGAGGTCGTCGCCGTCGGCGCGGCCATCCAGGGCGCGGTGCTCACCGGCGAGCAGAAGGACGTGCTGCTCCTCGACGTGACCCCGCTCTCGCTCGGCATCGAGACGCTCGGTGGCGTCACCACGGTGCTCATCCCGCGCAACACGACCATCCCGACCAAGAAGTCGGAGACCTTCTCCACCGCCGACGACAACCAGACCACGGTCGAGATCCACGTGCTGCAGGGTGAGCGCGAACTCGCGCTGCACAACAAGACGATCGGCAAGTTCCAGCTGACGGGGATCCCGCCGGCCCCGCGCGGCATGCCGCAGGTCGAGGTCACGTTCGACATCGACGCCAACGGCATCCTGCACGTGACGGCGCGCGACAAGACGACCGGCAAGGAACAGAAGATCCGCGTGGAAGCCTCCAGCGGCCTCTCCGGCGCCGAGATCGACCGCATGGTGAAGGACGCCGAGGCCAACTCGGCCGAGGACAAGCGGAAGCGCGAGGAGATCGACACGCGCAACCGCCTGGACACCCTCGCCTACCAGGTGGAGAAGGAATCGAAGGAGTGGGCGGACAAGGTCCCGGCCGACGTGAAGACCCGTCTGGACGCCGCAGTGGAACGCGCTCGCAAGGCGCACCGCGGCGAGGACATGAACGAGGTGAAGGCCGCGCTCGAGGAACTGAACGGCGCCTTCCAGGCCGCCGGTCAGGCGGTGTACGCCGCGCAGTCCGCGCCGGCTGCGGACGCGGCCCCGGCCGCCGATGCGACGGCTGGCGAAGCGAAGAAGGACGACGTGGTGGAAGCCGACTTCGAGATCGTGGACGAAGCGAAGAAGCCGGAGTAAGCGAGCGGCGGTAGGCGAAGAGGGCGGATGGCACGGGCAGGAAGCCGTCTGCCAGCCGCCCTCGAGCCTTTCTCCCGGTCCATCAGCTGTCAGTACGGAAACCTTCCGAGGGCCTTCCGGTACTTATCAGGAGTGCCCCATCACGGGGTGACGTTCACCATCGAGCCTGCTGAACCACGCTAGATTGCGGGAGGAGGAAGCGCCCTTTCCCGCGCGGAGCCACCGAACCAATGAGCCCACACATCAGCCGCACCAAGATCCTCAGTATCGTCGCCGTCGCGTTCGCGGGAGGGATTCTCTTCGCGTCGTCGATGGACTGGACCGACCGCCTGTTCGCGCAGGGTGGTGGCGCGCCGAAGCCGCGCCAGGAAGAGGTGAAGACGCTCGCCGATGCGAGCAATGCGTTCGTGTCCATCTCCGAGCACATCACGCCTGCGGTCGTCTCGGTGCAGGCCGAGCGCGATGCACGCGCACGCACCAACCGCCGCAGCCCGCAGCAGGTGCCGCCGGGCTTCGAGGAGTTCTTCCGTCAGTTCGAAGGCCCGCAACAGCAGCAGCCACGGACTCAGGAATCAGCCGGTTCGGGCTTCATCGTTTCGCGCGACGGGTACGTGCTCACCAACAATCACGTGGTCGAAGGTGCGGACCGGGTGCAGGTGACCATGCAGGACCGCCGCGTGTTCGACGCGAAGGTGATCGGGCGTGATCCGACCACCGATGTGGCGGTGCTCAAGATCGACGCGAAGAACCTCACCGCCGTCAACTTCGGCGATGACGAGAAGGTGCGCATCGGCGAGTGGGTGCTGGCCATCGGCAATCCACTGGGCCTCGACTTCACGGTGACGGCGGGGATCGTGAGTGCGAAGGGTCGTGCGCTGCAGGGCCTCAACCGCTCCAACTACGACATCTCCGACTTCATCCAGACCGACGCGGCGATCAACCCCGGCAACTCGGGTGGTCCGCTCGTGAACGCGCGTGGCGAGGTCGTCGGCATCAACTCCGCGATCGCATCGCAGACGGGCTTCTACTCCGGCTACGGCTTCGCCATCCCGATCACATTGGCCAAGCAGGTGATGGATGACCTGATCGCGTACGGCGAGGTGCGTCGCGCGGTGATCGGCGTGTCGATCACCGAGGTCACGCCGGAGGATGCCGCCGTCGCGGGGCTCAAGACGATCGCCGGAGTCAAGGTCGAAGCGTACTCCGGGGGGTCGGACTCGCCGGCATTCAAGTCGGGCATCGAACCCGGCGACATCCTGACCCGGATCGACGGGAAGGCGGTCGACCGTGTGGGCCAGATGCAGCGCATCGTGCGCGCGAAGAAGCCGGGTGATGTGGTCGAGGTCGAGGCCATGCGCTACGGGACTCGCAAGACGTTCGCGGTGAAGCTCGCGGCCGTGCCGAAGGAGGAAGCGGTCGTGGCGGAGGCGCCTCTCACACCCGAGCGGCCGATCTCGCCGGTCAACTCGCGGCTCGGTATCTCGGTCGAGCCGGTGACGGCGGAGATCGTTCAGGCATCGAAGATGCCGGAGCAGTACCGCGGTGTCCGCGTCGCGCAGATCGACGCCGGGGGTCCGGCCGAGAAGTCCGCGCTGCGTGCGGGGGACGTGATCGTGCAGGTGCTGCCCGCGAAGACCAAGATCAGTGCGCCGGCCGACCTGCAGAAGGCGCTCGGCAACGTGAAGGCCGGAGACTACATCAGTCTGTTGGTCTACCGTCCCGTGCTGAACGGAGGCGGGACGACCGTGGTGGTCAACCTCCGCGTGGCAGGCGATCGCTGAACGCGGGGTAAACGGCGGGCGAAGGCAGGCGCCGCGGGATCCCGCAGGCGATGTCGAACGAGGCCCCCATGTGGGGGCCTCGTTTCGTATTATTGATGCGGAGACGGACCACGATGCGAGCGTGGCGGAATTGGTAGACGCGCAGGACTTAGGATCCTGTGCCGAAAGGCGTGTGGGTTCGAGTCCCACCGTTCGCATTATTCTGGATGGTGGATGGTGGATGGTGGATGGTGGATGGTGGATGGTGGATCGCAGATGGTCAGCAGCGTCTAGATCGCGTGACAGGGGGTGGTGTAAATCACGCTTTGCACACACCTTACTTACTCAGGGGCACTATTCTCCCGGTCGGAGCGTTTGCCGCTTATGCGGATTGTCGTAATCGTTAGTGGATTCGGAGGACTCGCGGCCGCGATTCGGCTGCGCGCGCAGGGGCATGAGGTCAC
>JBJXGK010000016.1:0-10769 GCA_046153705.1 Gemmatimonadaceae bacterium | reverse complement strand
GGCCCGGCGTTCGACGCGATGATCGTGTACGTGACCGTGCCGCCCTGGTTCACACCCGTCAGGCCGTCGGTCTTGCTGATCGAGAGATCGGCCGTCGGCGTGATGACGGTGTTGTTGTCGGTCGACGTGTTGTTGCCGGCCGGGTCGTTGATGCCGACCGGCGCGGTGATGGTCGCAGTGTTCGTGATGGTGCCGGCGCCGGTCGCCGTCGCGTTCACCGTGAACGTCGCCGTGCCGCCCGAGAGCAGTGTGACCGCCGCCGCAAGATTCCCCGACCCGCTCGCCGGGCAGCTCGAACCCGCGCTCGCCGTACACGTCCACGCGCCAACGGTCACGTTCGCCGGGAAGACGTCGGTGACCGTGGCACCCGTCGCCGTCGAGGGACCCGCGTTCGACGCGGTGATCGTATAGACGAGCGCCCCGCCCTGATTCACCGCCGTCACACCGTCGCTCTTCACGATCGCGAGGTTCGCCGTCGGCGTGATGACCGTGTTGTTGTCGGTCGCGGTGTTGTTGGCCGGCGTGGGATCGACCGCGCCCACCGGTACCGCGATCGTCGCCGTGTTGGTGATCGTCCCCGCGCCCGTCGCCGTCGCGTTCACGGTGAACGTGGCCGTCCCGCCGTTCAACAGGTTCACCAGCGCCGCGATGTTCCCCGCGCCGCTCGCCGGGCACACCGAGCCCACCGAGGCCGCACAGGTCCATCCGCTGACGGTGATGTTCGCCGGGAAGTTGTCGGTGACCGTCGCAGCCACCACCGCGTTCGGACCCGCGTTCGAGGCGACGATCGTGTACGTCAGCGCGCTGCCTTGATTGACTCCGGTCAGACCGTCGGTCTTCGTAATGCCCAAGTTGGCTGAGGCGATGACCACGGTGGGATCGTCACCACTCCCGTTGTTGCCGTTGAGGTTCGCCGGCTCACCGCCACCGGAGACCCACGCACGATTCGTGACACTCGGCGCCGCTGCCGCTGCCACGCTCACCGTGAGCGTGATCGTCACCGTCGTGCTCGGCGCGAGCGCCGTCGCACGCGTGCAGGTGACGATCTGTCCCACCGCGCCACAGGTGAATCCGCCACCCGTCCCCGACACGAAGCCGAGCCCCGCGGGCAGGGTATCGATCACGGTGATCGTACCCACACTGGCAAGGCTGCCCTGATTGGTCACGGGGATCGAGTACACCCCGTTGACTCCCACCGTGAAGTTGCCGGTGTGGGTCTTGTCGATGATCAGATCGGTCCGTGCGTCGATCGTCGTGGGATCGGACGCGACGTCGTTGGCGGTCATCAACGCGTTCGCGGTCGGTTGCCCACCGCCGCTCACCCACGCACGGTTGGTCACCGTCGCGGGTGCCGTGCCGCTCACCGTCGAGGTGATCGTGATGGTCGGATACGACGCGCCGGACGCAAGCGAGTTCGAACGTGTGCAAGTGACGATCTGTCCCGCGATGCCGCAGGTCCAGCCGGTGCCGGTCGCCGCGGTGGGTGTAAGTCCCGCTGGCAGGGTATCGGTGACCGTGACGGTGCCTGTCGTCGCGACGTTACCGGAGTCGAATACGGTGAGCACATACTGCGCGTTCGTCTGACCTTGGACGAAGTTGCCGGTGTGCGTCTTGGTGATCCGCAGATCCACCGCGAGGATGCTACCTAAGTCGCCGATGTCGAAGCCCTGGGCGCCGAGACTCGTCGTCGCGCCGCCCGCGAGTGGCGCGACATAGATCACCGAGCTGCCTGCGGAACTGGAGACCAGGAGCCGCCCCTGTCGATCGAACGCGGCACCGGTGACTGTCCCCGTGATTCCGGTGAGGGCGTTGCCCGTGACCGCGCCGCCCGCCAATGGTACCGGAAATATTGTGGTTCCGACGACGGCGTAGAGTGTGCCGTTCGGGGCGAAAGCCATGTCGCCGCCGCCCGTCGGCATGCCGGTGATCACCGCGCCGGCCGCCGTCGCCGCGCCCGTGGTCTGATCGATGATGTACCGTTGCGTCGAGCCCGTGTTCAGCGCGTGCAACACGCCTGCGGCGTCGAACGTCAAGCGCGGCAAATACGGGATGCCCACGCCGGTCCGCCCGAGGAACACCGGCGCCGCGGCTGGCGTGTTCGGATTCCACGTGAACACCGAGTCGTTCCCGGCCGTACCCGCGAAGAAGTACAAAACGCCATCGCTCGCACGCTGGGCGAGCGACGCCTTGACGCCGCCGATGAGTCCAGCGCGAACGACCGTCGGCAGGCCAGCACCCGGCCCGATCGCGCGGATGTTGGCCTGGTCGACGCTGTAGACCCAGAGCTGCGCTTCGGCAGTGGAGGACATGCCGACCAGCGACGCAACGGCGAACGTGATCGCGCGCAGCACCGAACCGGCGCGTCGCTTGAGCGCGCGCGCGCGTTTCAATAGAAGAATGGGACGTGCCGTCAGGCCACGTCCCTCGAAGGAGCGAACGAGAAATCGCACACTGGGAATATCACCTTCTCAAGACGTCTAGAAAGGGTGCGGTGTCACAAAAGTCATCAGACGCAGTTTGTGACACACGTCACGCTTCTTTCGCTCACAACTTCGGCGCTCGGATCTCGGTGTGGTCGCCCACGGTCACAATGCCCGACACCCCCTCCAATACCACCTGCTCGCCCACCATCGAGTCGGTCAGGATGCAGGACGACAAGGTCGTCCGGTCACCCACCACCACATCACGCAGCGTGCAGTTGGTGACCACGCTGTCCTTCCCGATCACCACGTTGGGACCGACGATCGAGTCGGTGACCAGCGCGCCATCCTCGATCCGCACCGGTTCGATCACCTCGACGTTCTTCAGGCCACGCTGCGGCAGCGCCGCGCGCCCCCTCTCCAGCATCACCTGGTTGGTCGCGAGCAGGGTGTCGAGCTTGCCCGCGTCGTACCAGCCGGCCACGTCGATCACGCGGATCTTCGCGCCCTTCTCGATCATGTACTGGAACGCGTCGGTGAGATAGTACTCGCCCTTGTTCGTCGGCTGCTTGAGCACATGGTCGATGCCTTCGTACAGCAGCTTCCAGTTCTTGATGTAGTAGAGCCCGATGTTCGCACGCTTGGAGATCGGCGTACTGGGCTTCTCCACGATCTTCGTCATGTGACCGTTCGCGTCGGTGACCACCACGCCGAAGCGCTGGTAGTCCTCCACCTCCTTCGTCCAGATGATGCCGTCATCGGTGGAGCCATTGATCACCGAGAGATCGGCATCGAAGATCGTGTCGACGAAGATGATGAGCACCGGCTCATCGACGAACGGCTTGGCCAGCTGCACTGCGCCCGCCGTGCCGTCCTGCACCTTCTGCTCGACGAACACCCCCGGCATCGAATACGTCGCCCGCGCGTGCTTCTCGACGGTCTCCTTGAGATGTCCGGTGATGTAGACCACCTGCGAGACGTTGCCGAGCTTGGCGACGTCGTCCATGACGTAGTCCATCACCGGCTTGCCGGCGACCTTGAGCATGGGCTTGGGCACAGTGTGCGTGTGCGGCCGGAGCCGCGTGCCTTTGCCGGCGAGCGGGATGATCACTTTCATGGCTGAGAGGTTCCTTCGCGTCCGTAGCGGTCGGAGAGACGCACCACGTCGTCGAGGTGCGGAGTGGAGGCTTCGAGCACGTCACAGTCGGTGACGGCTTCCATCTGGTGGATCATGCCAGGTGTGTTGCGGAAGGACTGTCCCGGCGTGAGGGTGACGGTCACCAGCCCGTGCCCCTCGTCCACGCGGTAGAGCAACTCCCCGCGCAGAAGGTGCAACGTCTCGTCCTTCCGCTCGTGGTACTGCAGCGAGAGCGCATGTCCGGCCTTGATGTGCAGCAGCTTGCCCACGTAGAGCTCCGTGTGCGCCCAGATCGACTCGTGCCCCCACGGCTTCGGCACGATTTTCACTTCTGTCCGCCCGCCCTTACCCGTCACACCTAGTCCTTTGCTGGGGAGGCGACCAGACTCGAGGGCGTCGTCACGCACGCACTCAGGCACTGCCCGCATCCGGTACAGGCCGCGCCGATCACCGGGCGACCCTTGTCGTCGAGCGTGAGCGCGTCCGCCCCCACAGGGCAGACCCGCACACAGATCCCGCACTCCACGTCGCGCCAGGTGATGCAGCGCTCCGTGTCCACAACGACCCGCGACATGCGCACGTCACGCCACCCCCAAGGCGGCACCTCCAGCGCGGGCGTCGGACAGACCGTCGCGCAGGGCATTGTCTCGCACATCACGCAGGCCGTCACATCGACGTGTAGTGCAGGAGTCCCAGCAGCAAGTCCCGCGCCGCTCGGCAGCGGACTGATGGCCTGCACGGGGCAGGCCTTGCTGCACTCGCCGCAGCGCGTGCAGGCGGCCACGAACGCCGGCTCCGGCAGCGCCCCGGGCGGCCGCATGTACGCCACCGGCGCGACTCGTTCGCTGAACGCACCCACGGTTTCGCGAAGGGCGCGCTTCCAGCCGGTGCTGAAGAAGCTGCGCCGGTCGAGGGGGCCGCCGCCGTCGCTGGGTGAGTCACTCCCGGTCATGCGCGAAAGCTCGCCGCTGCCGATCGGAAACAGTAGAGGGTCACCCTCTCGGATGACCCCCGGCCCGCCTGCTGCGTGCAGGGTTCTGCAACTGTGCGGCGCGTCAGCGCGCCGCCACCAGCACCCCGCGCAACTTCTCCAACCGCCGCTTCACCGACCCGTCCATCACGGTGTCGCCCACGCGCACCACCACACCGCCCAGGATCCGCGGATCAACGCTCACGTGCGGCACCACCACCTTCTTGAGCGCCTTGGTCAGCGACGCCGTCAGCGCCTCACGCGCCGCCGCATCGTACTCGCGGCTGACGGTGACGCGCGCATGCACGCGACCCTCGGCCGCGTCGAGCAGGTTGTGGTACTCCACCGCGATCTGGGGAAGCAGCATCTGCCGGCGGTTGCTCACCAGCTTCTGCACGAAGCGAACGAACGTAGGCGCCGCCTTGCCCGCGAGCGCCTTGCCGAGCACCACGTTCTTCTCGGCGGCGCTCACCTGCGGTGCCTCGAGGAAGTTGCGCAGCGTCGCGTCCTGTCCCACCGCGTCGCCGAGTGCGCTAACGAGCGCGCCCCACCCCGCCGTGTCGTTCGCCTTGCGGGCGAGCGCGAGCAGCGCCTCGGAGTAGTTGCGCGCGATGGAGACCTCGCGCATCACTTGCCCCCGAGCGAGTTCAGGTACTGCTCGACGATCGCGCGGTCCGCAGCGCCATCGAGCTTCTGCCCGATGAGCTTGCCGGCGCCGGCGAGGGCCAGGTCCACCGCTTCGCGACGGAGTTCGTCGATCGCCTTCACCTTCTCGCTCTCGATCTCCTTGCGCGCGCGGTCGAGCAACTCGGCCTGCTGCGTGCGCGTCTGCTCGAGCATCTCGCCGCGCATCGACTCCGCGGTCGCGCGGCCTTCGGCGATGAAGCGCTGGGCTTCGCCACGCGCCGCTTCGATGGCCGAGCGCTGCTCGGCGAGCAGCTTCGAGGCTTCGTTGCGATCCCGCTCGGCGGCGGCCATCGCGTCGGTGAGCGCCTGCTCACGCGAGCGCACCGCTTCGGTGATCGGACCGAAGGCGAAGACCTTGAGGAGCACCATGAGCACGACGAAGATGAGCAGCGTCCACGTCATCAACCCGAGGTGCGGATCGAGCAACCCCGGCTTCGCAGCGCCCTCGGCGGCATGAGCCGGCGCGGCGGTCAGAGCGAGCAGGGCGAAAGCAATCAGAGAGCGGGACATGATTTGAAAAGAAGAGGTGAGAGGGGAGATGAGAGAGGTGAGGAACCGCCTCACCCCTCGTTCCCCTCTGGAGGATGGTGGACTCCCGCATCGCAGGAACTCCACCATCCACCATCCAGCATCTACCATCGCAGCGCCGAGCGCGGGCCGCGGCAAAGCCGCGACCCGCGCTCGGTGATGCCTTAGAACTTCCCCTGGATCTGGAACGCGACGACGACGCCGAACAGCGCGGCGCCTTCGATGAAGGCCGCAAGGATCAGCGCAGCCGTCTGGATCTTGCCGGCGGCCTCGGGCTGACGCGCCATGCCCTCGACAGCCTGACCGCCGATGCGGCCGATGCCCATGCCCGCGCCGATCACGGCGAGGCCGGCGCCGAGACCGGCACCGATGAGGGCGAGACCCTGATTGTTGTTGCCGACCGCCTCAGCGGCCGCCTGGAAGAACGGGAAGATCGACATGGAATGAACCCTGAAGTGTGTGTCCTGCTGTTGAACCGCGCGCCGTCCCGGCCGCTACCCGCCAACGAGCCGAAGCTCAGCGGGAATCCCCCAGCACTCGCTGGAGTACATCAAGAGGTGGAAGGTGTGAGGTGTGAGGTGGGAGGTGTGAGGAACCACCATCCCCCGTCTACCATCCACCATCTCTCAATGGTGTGCCTCTCGGATCTGACCGATAAAGACAGACGAAAGAAGCGTGAAGATGAACGCCTGCAAGAACGCCACGAGCAGCTCGAGCACCATCACCAGCACGGCCATCACGAACGGGGCGATGCTGATCAGGCTGCCGAACGTGAAGATCAAACCGATGAACGCGAGCACGACGATGTGACCGGCGGTCATGTTCGCGAAGAGACGGATGGCCAACGCCACCGGCTTCGTGATCTTGCCGATCATTTCGACCGGGCTCATGATCGCGAACAACACCGGCCGCAGCACCATCGGCAGGTCGTTGTTCCAGTAGAAGATCGTGTTGAGATAGCCGAGCCCCTGCGCGCGGATGCCCGCGATCTCCACCGTAATGAAGGTGAGGATGGCCAGCGTCGCAGTGACCGAGATGTTGCCGGTCGCCGTGGACCCGTAGGGCACGAGGCCCAGCAGGTTGAGCGTCAGGATGAAGAAGAACGCCGTGAGCAGGTAGGGCACGAAGCCCTCACCATGGTGCCCGACGTTCGGCAGGATGACCTCGTTGCGCACATAGAGGATCATCGCTTCGATCGCGTTGGCCGCGCCCTTCGGCGCCGCGCCCGCACGCGAGGCACGCTTGTGCGCGCCCGCGACCAGCAACATCACCAGGAACAGCACCGTCGAGCCGATGAGCAACATCACCACGTGCTTCGAGGGCGACATGTCGAGTGTCAGCGGCCCGATGTGGATCGGCTCCCAGTGCGGGAGCGTGATTTCCTTGAAGAACGGGAACACCAGCCACGGCACTTCCATGTGGTCGGAGTTCGTGATGTGCGGCGTGATGATATCGACCGGCCCCGCGGCGTGCTCCGTATCGGCGGCAGCGTGCTGCGCCGTGTCAGCGGGCGCCGAGTGATCCTGTGCCGCGAGCGGTGCGGCGAGGAGCATCGTGGCAGCGAGAAGTGACTTGAACATTCCGGTCTTCATGATCGCAGGAAGAGAGGCTCAATCATCATCGTGACGAACAGGAACGACACCAGACTGATCAGCGCCGGTCCCGAATCCAGACCCAACGCCGGGATCCCGACGAGGGCATGCAACAACACCACCGCGAACCGCAGCAACGACCCCAACCCCCAACCAGCGATCGGGTTGGTCGCCACGAACGGGCGAGCGATGGCGAACGCCAGCAGCTGCACCGCGTACGCAATCACCGCAGAACTCCACACCGCCCGCGACACGTCAGGCCGCAGCACCGTGATCCCCCACGCCCCACCGAAGATCACCGCCGCCCCGAGGAGCGCAAACCACAACCAGCCAAGCTTCACGGCGCTTTCCCCGAATCACGGTCCCGATCCGCAGCACGATCGCGTTGGCGCGCTCTTTCTTCAGCGAGCGCCGCTTCTTCGCGCCGTTGGTCGGCCATCAACATGCGATACATCGAGTAGAAGGCCGCACCGGCCCCGGTGAACACACCCACGTAGAGGAACAGGGGTGCTGTCCCCATCCGCCGATCGAGCCACTGCCCCGCGTACAGGAACAGCAGGAGCGACACCACGAACTGCAGTCCCAGGCCCGCGTACTTCCCCGCCGCCCCGAGCGATTTCCCGCTCTCCCCCCCTCGGAGCCTCGCCAAGGCTTCCGGCAGTGGCTTCTCTGGGCGGGGGTCGGACTCGTCGGGTGACTGCGGTGCTTCGGGCATCTCAGCCTGAGAAATTAGGCGCTTGTGAAAAAAAGCGCAAGCGAACCAAAGCCCCGGGAATCAGGGTGCTAAGCTCGTGTCCCGCCGATCCGATACTGGACTCCATGCAGCGGCGCAGAAGGCCGCTGCAGAGCCGCGCGCGTCGACGCTCTCAGGCTTTGATCAGGCCGCTGTAGGAATGGCGCGATTCGCCGTTCTGCTCGGCGAGTTGGAGATCTGCACGCGGCGTCATCACCACTGGAGATGATCCGCGTAAGGATGCTGTGAGGGTCCCGATACCCGAACACAATCCGAATAAACGTTGTTCATGACGACCGTTCGGTCAGCTGCACATTCGTGAGCTATCACCAAGTGATTCGTTTGATGGGACTTACGAGTGACCGGTGATTTGACGAATCGTCATGGTGTTGATAAGTTCGTCCCAGAAAGCTGGACACGATAGAACCGTAAGATTTGTGATTCACCGACAATCGAGCGCTCACGGATGAACGCCAAGATCCCACTCTCTCTCGTTTGCTCTGCCGCACTCGCGTTCGCGTGCGGTCCGCGTGCGCGCAATGATGCGACGACGCGCAACGAGACGGCGCGAGTGGTCCGGAGCGTCGATGCGAATGCGCCGCTGTCCCCGGCGCTCGACGTGACGGTGGGTCGCGAGGTGACGTTCTCGTTCCAAGTGATGAACGCCGGCAAGAAGAAGTTGGAAGTCGCGTTCCCCGACGGTCGCACGCACGACGTGGTGGTGCTCGACTCACTCGGCCGCGAGGTCTGGCGCTGGAGCCGAGGCCGGATGTTCACGCAGGCGATGCAGAATCGCGTGCTGCGCACGAGCGATGTGCTGATGTACGAGGAAGCGTGGGAGTCGCCCGCACCGGGCACGTACGTCGCAGTGGCGACGTTGGCGAGCCGGAACTATCCCGTGGAGCAGCGCATAGAGTTCACGGTTCCTCGGATGTGACGTCGGGTGGTGGATGGTGTTGGTGGATGCGGGCGACCCGAGAGCGGGTCGCCCTTTGTCGTTCTCTGAGCGTTATCTTTTTGGTCGCCGTAAAGCGGGCACGTGCAGGGGTCCCAGTCCTGCGCGGAGCGACTTCCTCAATCCTTGTGCCGTGACCCAGACCGATTCGCGCGATCTCGAGTTGCTCGCCCAGTTGAAGACCGCCCGCGGCGAGATAGCCGCGCAGATCGGCCGCCGCATCATCGGTCAGCACGTCGTCGTCGACAACCTCATCTCGGCGATCCTGGCCGGCGGGCACGTGTTGCTGGTCGGCGTGCCCGGCCTCGCGAAGACGATGCTGATCCAGACGTTGGCCGAGGCGTTGGATATGGAGTTCTCGCGTATCCAGTTCACGCCCGATCTCATGCCGAGCGACATCACCGGTACGGAGCTGCTCGAGGAGGACCACGGCACGGGCAAGCGGGCGTTCACGTTCGCGCGGGGTCCGGTGTTCGGCAACATCGTGCTCTCGGACGAGATCAACCGCGCGCCGCCGAAGACGCAGGCCGCGCTGCTGCAGGCGATGCAGGAGAAGACGGTGACCGTGGCGGGCAAGACGTACACGTTGCCCAACCCGTTCTTCGTGCTCGCGACACAGAACCCGATCGAGCAGGAGGGCACGTATCACCTCCCCGAGGCGCAGCTCGACCGGTTCATGTACGAGCTCCGGATCGGATATCCGACGGTGGAAGAGGAAGAGGCGATCGTCTCGACGACCACCGGTGTGCAGAACGACGTGGTGAAGGCGGTGATGTCGGCCGATACGCTGCGCGAGATGCAGCAGTTGGTGCGTCGCCTGCCGGCGCCGCCTTCGCTGGTGAGCTACGCCGTGGGCCTCGCGCGCGCGACGCGTCCGGCCGAGGCCGAGGCTTCCCCCATGGTGAAGAAGTACGTGAACTTCGGCGCGGGTCCGCGCGCGGGTCAGTACCTGGTGCTGGGAGCCAAGGCGCGCGCGGCGATGGACGGGCGCAGCGTGCCCGACCTCGAGGACGTGGATGCGGTGGCGTTCAGCGTGCTGCGGCACCGTGTGGTGCTGAACTTCCAGGCCGAGGCCGAGGGTATGGGGATCGAGAAGATCCTGCAGCTGGGGGGTCGGGCGAAGGGGCGCTAGGGCTGATGACGGGCGGGTGACGGTCAGCGGCGAGAATCGTCGGGTCCGCAACGCGAGGAACTGGTGGCGCAGATCGAGGTGCGCGGGTTAGGAGCGAACGAGATCCGCATCGGCCGCCGCCGCATCACCCCGGCGACGGAGGTGGTGTTCGCGCTGGCCTTCTACCTCTGCGTGCGATCGGGCGAGCGGATCACGCGCGACGAGGTGGTGGAGGTGTTCTGGGGTACGGGTGACGTGACGAAGGGCCGTCACTCGTTGCGGCAGATGTTGTACAAGCTGCGCCAGCGCGGCTTCGAACTCGACGAGGACGGGGAGGAGTTGTATCTCGGTCCGTCGCGCCTCACGAGCGACGTGTGGGAGGCACTCCAGGACAGTTGGTCGGACGAGGCGAGCGTCGCGTCGTTGGAGACGTCACTGGACTTGGTGCCCGCGCTGACGAAGGGCGTGTCCCCGCGGTTCCACGAGTGGCTCGACGGCCTCCGCGCTCGTCTGGGCGCGCAGCATCGCCGTGCGGCCATCCGGCATCTCCATCAGGCCCGACGCGAGGGCCGCTGGTCCGACCTCGACCGGATCGCGCTGCTGATGCTGCGCACGGATCCGTTGAACGAGGAAGC
>JBJXGK010000180.1:0-2803 GCA_046153705.1 Gemmatimonadaceae bacterium | reverse complement strand
GCCCGGGCACCATGTACGTTACAGTCGTCGACGGCACACCGGGCGAGCGGGTGTTGATCAGCACCAGCGGCCGCACGGGCCGCACCGTGGTGCCCGGGGGGCCTTGCGCGGGCGCCGTCGGTGGCCTCGCGAATCCGCGGCTGCGCTTCGACCTCGAGGTCTCGCCGGGCGGTCTCGCCTACACCCGCATCCAAGCCACCGAGGCCATGTGCGACACCCTGACCCGCGTTCGGGTCACGACGGCCGCCAAGCTCCGGAGAGTGATCGAACAACGCCGTAGCGTGTGCGCGATGTCGGCATGTCGTGTGGCTACACGGCCCAGGTCCGACGGACCGCGGGGCCGGGTAGCTCAGCGCCGACTTGCTCGTAGAGCTTCCGCTGCTCCACGCTCATACGGGTCGCCGTTGCGTGCTCGCGTTCGCCGTTCCGGAAGGTGACGCGGTGGACGTCGGCGAGCTCCTTCACCACGCGGTCCCACGTTGTGCCGGTCAGGTGCTCCACCGTGCGAATGAGCCCCAAACCCAGCGCACAGCACGTGATGTGGGCGCGGATGCGGTCCTCGCGGCGGTGGTGGATCGGGCGCAGCGACTCGGTGTTCTTCATGGTTCGCCAGCCGTCTTCGGTGCGCAGCAGACCTTGGTAGGCGGCGGCCACGCGCGCCGCGGACAACGTCGTGTTGGTCGCCAAGACCATGACGCCGTCGAGCCGCGCCTCGCGCGCGACCGCCGCGTCGTCGACGCGAAAGGCCCCGTCTTCGCCATTGGTGAGCAGCCTCGCCAGCGCTCGCCGCGTCTCCAACTCACAGGCCGCGCGAGGATGCGGCGTCGACGAGGCGTTCACCTTCGCCGCCCGCGCAGCCGCCGCCGCGATCAGCGAAGCGCGGACCTTGGCGTCGTGGGATGCCCGCCCAGCGTGGCGGACGAGCAGGAGGCGCCGATGTTCGTGGTTGGGCGCCTTCACCTCCAGCGCCTGCCGCTCGTCGTCGATCGGCACCATCGGACCGGCCGTGTCCAGCAGCTGACGGATGTCGGCGCTGCGATCACGCAGCTTCTTACCGACGATGAACGGGATGTTCTCGGACTCCAGGAAGGCAAGGTTGTGCTCGGACGTCATGCCGCGGTCGCCGACGAAGACGGTGTCCTTCACGCCCGTCGCCGCCAGGTCTTGCTGGATACCGGTCACCGTGGAGCCGTCCGTGGTGTTGCCTGGGAAAGTCCACGACCGGATGGGCAGGCCGCGTTCGGTGGTGGCGAGGCCGATCACGATCTGCGGCAGGTCCGGCCGGTGATCACGGGAGTAGCCGCGCAGGCGCGCAGGAGGATCGTTGACGACCTGTGGCCGACGCACGTCGGGCGGCGGTGCGTCAGGATCACCTTGCTCCCATGCCGTCCATTCCGCTTCACGTGCCGCGATGGCGACATCGTCCTCGGTCATCTCGAAGGCCGTGGAGCTGGTGTCGTACAAGGCAATGTCGGTCGTGTCGTTGGTGAGCGCGCGCATAGCCTCGAATATGTGGCGCTGGAGCGCCTCGTCGTGGTGAGCGATGACGTCGAGGACGTCGTAGAACTGGCCGGCGGTCAACTCGTCGGCGTTGTCGCACCAGATCTCGCGACCGGCCCATCCAGGGAGCGCGTGTTTGCTGCGCGGGTCGAGCGCGCGGTTGAGGACGATAAGGAAGGCGAGTCGCGACTGCCGCGCGCCATTCTCAGAGTCTCGCTCGATGAAGAACTCGGGAATACCAAGCTTTTTCCAGAGCGCCCACAGCAGGAGCTGGATGCCGACCTTGCGACTGGCGAAGTCGTGGGCCACCACGCCCCCCTCCTCGTTCGGATGGAGGTGCAAGTCGTCGGTGTCGTCGCGTGCCGCCGAGATGTCGGGGCGATCGAGATGTCGGAGGATGCCGTTCGCGAGGGCGCGCAGGGTGTCCGCGTCGCGATCCACCCGACCGAGGCCAAAGAGGACCTTGTTTCTCGGATGCTTCGAGCCTGGCTCTCGGACACTATGAGCGATCTGAAGGTACTCGACGACGCTGCCGTCGCCGTTCTTCCGCTTGGTGATGCGTGCAAACATCGTCTCCCCTTGAGAGAGGATCGCACGTTTGACCGACGGCGTCAAGTCAAATCGTGTGTCTACAATATGATTCCATCGACATCAGCCTCGAACGGGAGTGGGATCGGCGACCGCCGAGTTTCGCGCGACGCCGCACGCGGCATGCGACGATTGCGCCCGAACACGGGCCATGGCCGCGAGCGCGTCGTCAAGGCTCGTGTAGGCGATGGTCCCGAAACGCGCGACCTCTCCGGGCCCGCAGGTGACGGGCCGCGGGAGGCGCTCGAGGGTGCTCGTGGTCGGCGGCGCGAGTTCCGGCTCGGCGGCGCAGCCTGAGAGTAGGAGCACGCTGACCGCCGCGCGCCTCATGGTTTGGCGCCGGCCGGGATCTGGCACGAAAGGAGTGGTTGTTCGCAGTTGATCGAGGGCGCGCTACACGCGTTGTCCTGGCGGTTGGGTCGGCCATTCTTGACCGCGAAGACGTGCCAGTTGAGTTTGCAGAAGAGGTCTTCGCCGCGTTGATCGAGGTCAGAGGTGCAGCGTACGAGCGCTGGGAGCGCCTGGTGCCGCGTGGAGACGGGCTTCTGAGCGAGACCGCGATGGTGATGGCCGAATGGGCCCTGGGATGGCGGGCCGCGAGTGCGCACCCCCGCGCCGGGCCGTGGGAGAGCCGCGAGTTGACTGCGTACGACCGCGAGGTGCTCGACTCGCTGGAGGAAGCGTATGAGGCGTGGTCGGCTGTCGCCTTTCCGGG